>JAPOYS010000180.1 GCA_026706455.1 Chloroflexota bacterium
ATGGGATTTCACATGGATTCTCTGTGGCTCGGCCAGGATTGTGGTCTCAAACCGCAACTTTGTAATTCGTAAGGGTACGGTGTCACCCGGAATCGGAATTGCCAATTCGGTTTGCGCATCCAGTTTCCAACCCAATCGCATCGTCATTTCTGTCGTATCGCCGAAAGTAATCTCCTGCGGCGTTCCCAAGTTGACATAACCCGGCTGGATGCTGCCAGTCTTTAGTACCAATCCGCGGTCATTCGACTCCGCCGTCTGTTTGAGAAGCAGCAGCATTTGCAGCAAGCTGCTCTTGCCCGAGCTGTTCGCGCCGAAGAAAGCCGTCAGCGGCGCCATTCTTATCGCTCCGGTATCGCACCAGGACTTAAAATTGATCATACTAATCTCGGTGAACATCTTCGTGCGCCTTTCTAAGTCCCACTGTCAGAATTATACCGACCAGCCGCCAAAACTGTAAACGCCGCCATTCCCATGCTACACTCCCCACCATGAGCAGGCCCATCCCCGTCACACGCGAGACCGTCAAACGCCTCAGCGTCTACAAGCAGGGGCTGCACCAGCGCCCGGCTTCCAGCGACCAAGCGGATCTCAAACGCATCATCGAGCGCATCGGCTTGCTGCAGCTGGACTCCATCAACGTGGTCGCGCGCAGCCATTACCTGGTGATGCTGGCGCGCGCCGGCCTCTACGACCCAGCCGTGCTGGACGCCTTGCTCGACAGCGGCTTCCTCTTCGAGACTTGGGCGCACGCCATGTGCCAACTGCCAACCACCCACTACCCCTGGTATCACGCTTACATTCAGCAGAAGCAGCTGAAAGAGAGCCAGTGGCAGCTTGATCGCTTTGATGTCGACATGGACCCCATTATTGAGCAAGTGCTGGCGGCGATCCGCGATCGCGGCCCCATGTCGTCCAAGGACTTCGAGAGCGAGCGCCGCGGCGACGGCGGCTGGTGGAATTGGAAGCCGACCAAGGTAGCGCTGGAATACCTCTTCGACCGCGGCGAACTGATGGTCAGCCATCGGGTCAAGTTTCAGCGTTATTACGACCTGCCGGAGCGCGTTCTGGATCACAGCCGCTTCACGCTCGACAAGTCGATTGAGGATTTCCGGCGCTGGACCATCGAGCGCGGCTTGCGCCACATCGGCATCGGCACGAGCAATCACGTCGCCGATTATTATCGCCAGCACAAACGCGACGCTTCGGCGATATTGGCGGACATGGCCAAGGCGGGAAGCGCGCTGCCGGTCGCGGTCGATGGCTGGAACGAGACCGCCTTCCTTCATCGCGACGACTTGCCGCTGCTGGAGGAAATTCAGGCCGGCGCGCACGAACCAGAGATGACCGTCTTTCTCTCGCCCTTCGACAACCTGTTCTGGGACCGCGAGCGCGACGAGATGCTCTGGGATTTCTTCTATCGCATCGAGGTCTACACGCCAAAGGCGAAACGCGTCTACGGCTACTATGTCATGCCGATCCTGCACGGCTGCGAGTTGATCGGGCGCATCGACCCCAAGGTGGACCGCAAGCGGAAGCGGCTGATCGTCAACAACTTGCATTTGGAGCGCGGCGTCAAGCTGAACGGCGCGCTGTACCGCGGCTTGATCGGCGCTGTTGAGGAGTTCATAGCTTTTCACGGCTGCGACAGCTTTGAATTGCTTCAGTGCAACCGAGCGCCTCTGGCTCGCAGGCTACGGAAAACCTTGGCTTGAGCTTGATAGCCTCTTAACAAAGACTGATATAATGATTGTGTAGGAGGTTGACTCAGGTGCGGAAATGCAAACCAGTATTGCCGAAATACTGGCGCAGCCGGCCGCGTACGCGGGCCAGATCGTCAACGTTGACGGCATCTTGCTCATCACCGATTATGACCGCGACGCGGCGCAATTTGAGCAAGTTTGGCTGGTCAAGCAAGAGGCGCCGCGCAACCAAGCCATCGGCGCCCAGCCCATTCGCAGCGACTCCACGCTTTGGCACGGCCTATCGCGGCTGAATCCGCGCCATATCCCCGGCTTTCAATCCTTTCGCGTACATGATGCCGTGCGCGCTTGCGTCCGCGTCATCAGTCCTGCAACAAGCGAAGCCGAGCCCACGCTCGAAATCCTGACCGCCGCCGTCTATCGCCACGAGTTCACGCTTTATGTCGGCGAGGGCGGCGTACGGCTGGACCAGGCATTGCCCGCCGGCGCGCCGATCCGCGCGTTGCCGGATATCCGAGCCAACATCGCGCGTTTTCTGGGTCGGCGCTGCCACGTCTACGGCACGCTGGTCATCCGCTCGGCGCCGGCCGCCCAGTTTCTGCTGCCCGGGAATATCCCCTACCCGGACGACTTTCGCCGGGCGGTCAGCCAATTGGGCGCGGGCGTGATCGAAGCCGCCTGGCTGGCCGATATCGAATATCCGCAAAGCGACAACAAGCCTGTCGAGTTTGATCGCTTGCCGGAGTCGCTTTACATCGATAGCGAATACGCCATACGCGGGCAGCTTGCCGTCTTGCCGGGCATCAACCAGACCATCGTCAAGCCGGCGATCGCCGTCGGCACGCTCGCCGCCCGCGACACAGACGAACATTTCGCCACCTTGACCGATATCGAAAATGTTTACTTGCAGAACATCTGCTATACCGAATTGGGGAAGTCGCTGGAATCGGTGATCAAGCTTAAGAACTTTGAAACCGTCGCCATGGAAGTTTGAATTGCCGGGGCTGGGTCCGCAGCAAGGTCGGCAGTCCCAGCCGCCGGTGGTAGACAACCCACTCGATGGCCAGCAGCAGCAGCGCCGCCAAAGCCAGCCACATCCAAAACTCCTGCGTGCCCAGTTGTTCGTCCGCCTGCGCCGCCAGCATGCCGCCGCCCAAGCGCAACTCGGCTTCCGGCACGGGCGTGATATCGCTCTCGCCTGAGGCGAAAAGGTTGACGGCAAAACTCTGCGCGCTGGCGACGGCGCCATCTTGCAGGATCTCCAGGCGGTACAGCCCCAGAAGCCCGGTCTCGGCGAAGACGACCCGATCGCCAGAGGCAGGCAGCTCGCGCACGCTGCCATCGGGCGCTGTCACGCGGACGCTCTCGGCGAGCAGCGGCGGCGAGATCACCAGCACATCGCCGACGCTCAAATCGGCGGGCAGCGAAACGATATCAAGGGGCGAGAACCACTCGAGCAGGTTCGCCATCAGCACGGGCCAGGCGATCAAGAGCGGCAAGTTTGAATCGCGCAGGTCGAAGGGCAGGATAACGATCTGCTGCCCGTTGACCTCGCCGGCCAGCAGCGCTGCGCCCTGATCCGAGCGAGCCAGGGCCCGCGCCCAGCCCGCCTCGACCGCGCGCGCCCGCAGCAGGCTCATCTCGTCCAGATCGACGAAAGACGTGACCGGCGATTCTTCGGCGATGACGATTTCGTTGGTCGCCGCCAATTCCTCGCCGATGCTGAATAGGGGCGTCGAATTGGGCGGATTGACCAGCAGCAGGTCGCCGGCCGGCAATTGATTCGGCAGCCAACTGTCAAACACGTACAGATCAAAGGGGTCGCCGGGCAGCCGACGGTTTTCGGCGTTGCCGCGAAAGGTCTGGACGCCGGGCAGGCTGCGCAGCGCCTGCTCGAGGAAGAGGTTATTGCCAGCCGAAACATAATAAACGCGGCGCGTCGTTGGTTCGTTGCGCACGGTCCAGGCTTGATTGTCGAGCGCGAGAAAGTCTTCCACATCGTTGTCAAAGGTGAGCGTGGCCGCCAGCGTCTCAAAGGGCTCGGCAATGGGTTCGGCGAAGGGAATCGGCAACTGGCTGCGCGGCGGGATCGTACCGCTGCGGGACAGGCGCAGGACATCATCGAGGCGGATGACCAGCGAGATATCGGCTGGCTCAGCGCCATAATTCGTCACCTGGGCGAATAACTGCGGCGCTTGACCGGCGAGGGCGCGGGTCGCCAGCGCGGTGATGCCGACATTATTCGCCGATTCGCCGACCGGCACATAGACCGGCTGCGGGATATTGGCCGGCAGCCCCGCCGCGTCGCCAAGGCCGCCATCGGAGATCATGACGATGTTGAAGTTTTCCGCGCCAGAAGCGCCGGCGGCCGCCAGCGTCAAAGCCGTGTCCCAATCGGCGGCGCCCTGGCTGACGGTCATGCTTTCCAGAGCCGCGCGCAACTCGTTCTTGTCGGCTGTGTAGGCGGTCAGCGGCTCGGCCAGGGCAGCCACCCGAATCAGGGAAATGACATCCTGCGGGTTCATGCTGTTGACGATTTGACGGGCTGCTTCAAGGGCGGCGGCGAAGCGCGTTCGCCCGTCCATATCGGTCGCCGTCATGCTGCCGGAGGCGTCCACCAGCAGGGCGATCTTGCCAGCGCTGATGGTCGGCACGGTGATGAAGGGACGCGCCAGCGCCAAGACCAGCAGCAGCAGAATCAGCAACTGCAAGAAGAGCAGGAGGTTGCGCCGCAGCCGCTGCCAGGGCGTGTTGGCTTCCGTATCCTGCACCACCTGTCGCCAGAGAAAGGTGCTGGAAATCAGCACTTCGCGCCGGCGCAAGCGCAGCATATAGAGCAGCAGAATGGGAATCGCGATGGCCAGCGCGGCGAAGGCGGTCGGCGCCAGGAATGACATGAGCGTCCTTGCGCAATGAGAGCGGAGTTACAGGCAGTATAGCATGCGAAGGCGCCAACTCCACAGCGTAGAAACGATCGGGGCGGTGGCTCGCCCTAACAGTTCGCAACTGGCAGGATGCGGTACAGACGAGCGGGCGACATACAATGTCGCCCCTACGCATTCCACGCGTGTATGGTTAGGCGTCGGTTTCCGCCGTCGCGATTGATGGCAGATTGGAGAGATGCTGGCTTAGCTCGGCGAGGGCGCGCCGCAGCGCAGGCGACGCGACAGCATCCGCCTCTGCAAATTGATCGACGCGGTACTGATCATTCAGATTGCTCGATTGTATGACCGTCAAGGAATGCGGATCATCGAGGCGCATCAAGCGCGGGTATTCGTCGACCAGGTTGTGGCGCAGCATCGCCAGCGTGGTATCGAGGCTGGTCGGGCGTCCATCAAGTTTCAGCCGAAGCGTCGCCCAGCTGACGTGCTCGGTGACCGACAGCTTTTCAGCGGTCTCCAACAACGTCAAGCCTTGGGCGATCCAGGTTTCGAGGGGCTTGTAACGAGCCCCCGGCAGCGATTCGCCGCGCAGAGTCAAACGCAGCGCTTGGAAGAAGGCGCGCGCAAAGCGAATCATCGCTTCCGCCTCGCTTGCAAGTGACGGACTGCGTCGCGCGCCGCTTGCGCTCCCAGCTGGATGCGCTCATCGAGCCGAGCGACGCCGGCAGTTTCGGGCGCTTCCGAGCAGTAGTCGCTGCCGATGAGGCTCAAGCCAGCCGGCAGCAGCGCGCGGATCTGACGAATGCACTCGCGGTGGTCTTCGGCATAATCCGAGAGCAAATCGGCTTCCGCCCAGTAGTCGGCGCGCGCGGCCAGCGGTTTGTTGCGAGCGCGTAGATGCTGGGTCACAACCCGGATAGACTGCTCGGCTGTCAGATCCGCAGTCGAACGGAAGCCAACTTGAATGAGCAGGTGACCGCGGTCGGGAACGCGGCTCGGCTGATCGGTCGCGATGACGAAGGGAAAGGTCTCATCGCGCGGCGTCTCCAGTGGCGTCGGCAGATCGCGCTTGCGATAGCCAAGCGAGACGCGCCGGATGGGATCGTAGCGAAAGTCCAGCAAGCGCTGCGTGGCTCCGGGCGCCAGGTTCCGGAGCATGCGGGCGGCGTAGGGCGCGGGCACAGCCAGGATCAGCGCGCCGGCATCAAGCATGAGCCCGTTTTCGAGGCAGAGGGTGAAGCGTCCGCGCAGGCGCCCGACGGAGCTGACAGCCATGCGCATGAGCCCTCCGCCCCGCTGACGACTGGCATAGGCGCGGACGAGCGATTCCGCGCCCCCGCGAAAGACAAAGGCGTTTGCGCCGATCGGCAGAATCGAATCGGCGAAGTCAAATTCGGGCGGCAGACAGCGGAGGGCGGGTTGGCAAAAGGCGAAGGCGCTCGCGTCCATGATGAAGCCAGCCTCAGCCCGGCTGCCTATCGCCCCGCCGAAGCGCCGCTTGACTTCAATGATCGTATAGGGCGCGCCCAGCTTATCGAGTTCATAGGCAGCGGAGAGTCCGCTGAGGCCGCCGCCGATGACAACCACATCGCGCATCAATTGCTTTTTTCACCACAGAGGGCACAGATGTAAATCCAAAGAAAGTAATGCCAATTTCACTAAAGCAACGATTTCTAGGGGCGACAGGCGGGCTGTGTCTACGCGCCCTACCATGTCGCCCAAAACCAC
>JAPOYS010000151.1 GCA_026706455.1 Chloroflexota bacterium
GCATGGTCATGGGCACCGCCTCGACCATGAACTCGCTGATGGAAGCGCTGGGCATCGCCCTGCCCGGCAATGGCGCTATCCCCGCCGCCGATTCGCGCCGCCTGCAATTGGCGACCGCGGCCGGGCGCCAGATCGTGGAGCTTGTCGAGCGGGATATCCGCCCGTCGCAAATCCTGACTCCAGCTGCTTTCGACAACGCCATCACGCTGCTGCACGCTCTTGGCGGCAGCACCAACGCCATCGTCCATCTGCCCGCCATCGCCGGACGCGCCGGAGTTGACTTGCCCCTGTCGCGCTTCGATGAGCTCAGCCGCCGCACTCCTCTGATCGCCAATATGCGCCCGACCGGGGCGTACCAAATGGAAGACCTCTTCTACGCCGGCGGCATCCCGGCTGTGCTGCGGCAACTGCTGCCCCTGCTGCACGGCGACGTCCTGACCGTCACCGGACGTACGCTGGCGGAAAACGTGGCGGAGGCCGCAGTGATGAATCCGGACATCATCCGCGCGCTGGACGATCCGCTGGCTGCCGAGGGCGGTTTGAGCATCCTGCGCGGCAACCTCGCCCCCGACGGCGCGGTCATCAAACATGCCGCCGCCAGTCCCGCGTTGTGCAATCATCGCGGACCGGCCCTCGTCTTCAAGGATGTCGCCGATCTCAAAGCGCGGGTGCACGACCCGGCGCTGGATGTCAGTCCCGATCACGTGCTCGTGCTGCAAAACACCGGTCCCATCGGCGGACCCGGCATGCCCGAAGTCGGCAACCTGCCCATCCCGCAGAAGCTTTTACAGCAGGGACTGCGCGATATGGTCCGCATCTCGGACGCGCGCATGAGCGGCACATCCTACGGCACGATTGTGCTGCACGTGGCGCCGGAAAGCGCCCAGGGCGGTCCGCTCGCCCTCGTCCGCGATGGCGATGAGATCGAACTCAACGTGGCTGAGCGGCGCTTGCAGCTGCGCGTGAGCGATGCCGAGCTGGCAGAGAGACGGGCGGGCTGGTCGCCGCCTGCGCCGGCTTTCACTCGCGGCTACGGGCAGCTGTATTTGCAGCATGTTAATCAAGCACCGCTGGGCTGTGATTTTGACTTTTTGCGGGGTTGTGATCCGGTGGCGGCGGTGGAGCAGCCGAAGTTTTAGCGCGGCGAAAGTTTTAGGTTAGTTTTGATGTTTGATACCTTCCAGTCAACATAGTTCATGCCGTCCGGTCCTAAGTCTATAAAGAGGTAAGACTCAATGAACATGGTGCTTTCGAACCGTTCAAGTAGGCACTTCTGCATCGCTACCGTCAGGGCGTCCCACCAGCGAGGCGAAACAAAGAAGTTCTCGAAATGCTGGAATATGAACCGTACGATTGCATTTGGAATATCATACCCAGGCAGTGACAATAGTGAATGGATGAATCTCTCATTCACGGCACTCCGTCCGTACCAAGAGAAGATCGCAACTCCATATTTATTCCTGAATGGAAGCAAAGATAATGTTATCAGATCCTGACGTTGTTGTTGGGTGACGCTTTGTAAGCGATCACCGCCAAAATCGAATTCTACGTTCGTCATACCACTGCAGAGGATTTCCGGTACAGAATCTAATTCTATCGCGAAGAATTGTATACCAGCATAGTCACCTCTTGCATACGCGTTTTGCATTTTGGCGAAGACTTCAAGGTCTCTCATTACTTCCTCGTCAAAACGCGGGTCCTCAATGAATATGCCGCTAATTGGCCCATTATGGGGATCAGATAGGATGGGTGCATCCGTACTAAACATGAATAAGTGGTTGTTCTCCCTACTTACGTAAAATCCTCTAGCCATACTTCGATATGTGAGGAGAAATACGTTGCTTTCGGTCAATTCAATCGCTTGTTTTTCGATTGATGCAAACATCTGGTTGTCGTGATAACTGCAGAAACCAGTGAATGTTGACGCCTGCTTCAACCCCTTTCGCGCCATGCAAAACGGGTTCTTGTCCGCGCGCATATCAATAGCAGTCGAATACACATGATTGTTCCTAGCGATTTTCTTAAGAAGCGCCAACTGAACGGTATGTGCCTTTACAATCTTGCCTTTGCATTCTGCGGGCGAATTGGGATGCAAACACTCTTTTTTGCGTGTCTTGTCACGAAGTATCTGGTTTAGTTCGCGCGCTGTCTTTATATCGACATTCATCTTTGTTTCCTGTTATAAGGTAATCAGTAGACTTGGTGGTCGGTACGCTCCGATTCGGACATGCCACCACTAAACCGCCCATATCCAAACGGCGCAAGCAGTCCCGGCCGCTCGCCGCTTAGCGCCCACTCCACCATCGGCTTCGCGACCGCCCCTGATAGTCTTTGCGTCATCTGTGATGAAAAAACAGTGTCACTCATCCAGCTCGCCATCAGGCAGACCTGCCGGAAGCGGCTGCGGCCGCTCAACCGTGCTTTGGATGGTGATATGCCGTCCCTGCGCCGCCGATTCTTCCAGCGCGCACATGATATCGAGCACATGGAATGCCAAGTCGCCACTGGCGCGATGGGACCGCCCGGACTGAATCGCGTAAGCCATATCAGCGACGCCGGCGCCGCGCCCGATGTTGATTGTATGCGTCAGCGGCACATCAGCCCATTCGCGCGAGCCCGCTTGCAGCAGTTGAACATCGCCGTCAAACATGTTTGGTTTCCTCACGGACAGCGAGCCCTCGCTCCCATGGATCTCCAGCGGCGGCAGGTGATGCCCCCAGATATCGAAGCTGGTGATAATTGTGGCGATGGCCCCGTCCGCGAATTCCAGCGCCCCGGCGACATGCGTGTTGACTTCGACCGGGAGGGCGCGCCCCATGTGCTTTTCGCTGGTGGCTATGCGTTCGGGGAAGGTCATGCGCGCTGCGCCGCTCACGCGCGTCACCGGCCCCAGCAAGTTGACCAGCGCGGTCAGAAAGTAGGGTCCCATATCGAGGAGCGGTCCGCCGCCCCGCTGATAAAAGATGTCCGGGTTGGGGTGCCAGCTTTCCGGTCCGCGCGCGAGGAAGAATGCGGTCGCGGCGATGGGCCGGCCGATGGCGCCGCTGTCGAGCGCGTTCCGCGCAGTCTGGTTGCCGCCGCCGAGGAAGGCATCCGGCGCGCAGCCCAAGCGCAGACCGGCTCCCTCCGTCGCTGCCATCAGGGACTGGGCTTCCGCGCGATTTGCCGCCAGCGGCTTTTCACTATAGGCGTGTTTGCCCGCTTTGATGATCTGCAGCGAGACTTCGGCGTGGGCGGCGGGAACGGTGGCGTTGATGACGATGTCGATATCAGGGCGGGCCAGCAGGTCATCCACGCTGAGCGCTTCGAGGCCGTAGGTCGCGGCGAAGGCCCGGGCTTTGTCCGGCAGGATGTCCGCGCAAGCCACGATGTCGATGATGTCGAAGGGCGCGCAGCCTTCTATGTAGGCCGGCGCGATATCACCGGTTCCGATGAGGCCAATGTTTAGTGTGTCCATTGGAGTTCCTTGTCGCCGGTTCACGGGCGACTCACCGAGTCGCCCCTACGAGTTCCTGTTGGGCGGGCGACGCAGGTGTCGGCCTTACATTGGTAGGCAACCGGCTACATGACGTAGACGTCACGCGTCCAGCATGCCATCGGCCAAGCCGGCCGGCAGCGCGGGCGGCTGCTCCAGCACGCTCTTGATCTCGATGTGCCGCCCCTGGGCCGCCGATTCTTCCAGCGCGCACATGATATCGAGCACATGGAAAGCCAGCTGGCCGCTTGCGCGGTGCGGACGCCCGGATTGAATCGCGTAGGCCATATCGGCGACGCCCGCGCCACGTCCGATATTGGTACTATGCGTCAGCGGGACATCGTTCCATTCGCGTGCGCCGCCTTTCAGCGTCGACACCGCGCCGTCAAAGCGGTTGGGGTCGGGCACGGACAATGACCCTTCAGTCCCGTGGATTTCGATGTTCGGCAGGTTGTGCCCCCAGATATCGAAGCTGGTGATGACCGTGGCGATGGCGCCGATCTCGAATTCCAGCGCGCCGGCGATATGGGTGTTCACCTCGACCGGCAGCGCCTGGCCCATCAGCGCCTCGCTGGTGGCGATCCGCTCGGGGAAGGATATCTGCGCCGAACTGGAAACGCGCGCCACCGGGCCCATGAGATTGACCAGGGCGGTCAAGTAATAAGGTCCCATGTCGAATAAGGGTCCGGCGCCTTCAAGGTAGAAGATGCCGGCGTTGGGATGCCAACTCTCGGGACCATGCGCCATGAAGAAGGCGGTGGCGGCAATCGGCTGCCCGATCAGGCCGTCGTCGATGGCTTTGCGCGCGGTCTGCAAGCCGCCGCCGAGGAAGGTATCGGGCGCGCAGCCCATGCGCAAACCGGCTGCTGCGGCGGCCTGGATGACTTTCTCGCCATCGGCGCGGTCGATGGCCAGTGGTTTTTCGCTGTAAGCATGCTTGCCGGCTTCAATGATTTGCAGCGAGACTTCGGCGTGAACGGCCGGGATAGTGAGATTGACCACAATGTCAATGTCGTCCCGCGCCAGAAGGTCGTCCACGCTATAAGCCGCCAGCCCGTGTTCGGCGGCGAATTCCCGCGCGCGGTCCGCCAGTATGTCGGCGCAGGCGGTCAGCTTGATGACATCAAAGGGCGCGCAGCCTTCGATATACGCAGGCGCGATGTTCCCGGTTCCGATTAGTCCGACATTCAATGTTCGCACAATATCTCCCGTTTCAACTTCTCACTGGATTGGAGTCCAACCATACGTGAATCAACCATGTCAATCAGATAAGCCCCCTCCTTGATGCCTCGGGGAGGGGGTTTGGGGGTGGGGTTGGTTTCACATATCCAGCACGCCGTCGGGCAAGCCGGCCGGCAGGGCCAGAGGCTGCTCCAATGTGCTCTTGATCTCGATGTGCCGTCCCTGCTCTGACGATTCTTCCAGCGCCAGCATGACATCCAAGGCGTGGAAGGCCAGGTCGCCGCTGGCGCGATGCGGACGCCCGGACTGAATCGCGTAAGCCATATCGGCGACGCCGGCGCCGCGCCCGATATTGGCGCTATGGGTCAGCGGGATATCGACCCACTCGCGCGTGCCGCCCTTTACCACCGATACCTCGCCGTCGAAGCGGTTGGGGTCGGGCACGCTGAGCGAGCCGTCTTCGCCATGAATCTCGATGAAGGGCAGATGATCCCCCCAAACATCGAAGCTCATGATTATCGAGGCGATGGCGCCGTTTTCGAATTCGAGGGTGCCGGCGATATGCGTATTGACCTCGACCGGCAATCGCTGTCCCTTCAGCGCTTCGCTGGTGGCGATCCTCTCGGAGAAAGTCCGGCGCGCCGCGCCCGAAACTCGCGCCACGGGACCCATTAAATTGATGAGAGCGGTCACATAATAGGGGCCCAGGTCCAGCATCGGTCCGCCGCCTTTGAGGTAGTAGAAGCCGGCGTTGGGATGCCAGCTTTCGTGGCCGTGGCTCTGCCAGGTAGCGGTCGCCGCCACTGGCGCGCCGATCACGCCGTCGTCGATCGCTTTCCGCGCTGTTTGACCGCCGCCGCCCAGAAAGGTATCGGGCGCGCAGCCCATGCGAACGCCGGCAGCTTCAGCCGCTTTGATGACCTTTTCGCCATCCGCGCGGGTCACCGCCAGCGGTTTCTCGCAATAAGCGTGTTTGCCCGCTTCGATGATCTGCAGCGAAACTTCGGCATGAGCCAGCGGGATGGTCAAGTTGATGACGATGTCGATGTCATCGCGCGCCAGCAAGTCGTCCACGCTGTTGGCTTCTAAGCCATGCTCGGCGGCGAAAGCCCCCGCGCGGTCTGCCAAAATATCGGCGCAGGCGACGATATTGATCACGTCAAAGGGCGCGCAGCCGCGAATATAAGCCGGCGCGATATTGCCGGTGCCTATGATGCCAACGTTTAGCGTTTCCATTGGAACTCCTTGTCACGGATTCACGAGCGATCCAAGGATCGCCTCCACAAATTCTAGTTATCTTTGGGCGATCTGAATGGCGCGCCTAGGACATGAATTCCGGGATGTTGCCGCGAACCATCGGCGGGTTGGAGACCGGCTTGGCCCAGTTGATGCCGTTGGCGATGACCTTGTGGATTATCGGCATATGATACATGGGATAGGTCTCGTGACCCGGGCGGAAATAGAAGATCTTGCCCTGCCCGCGCTGATAGCAGCAGCCGCTGCGGAAGACCTCGC
>JAPOYS010000153.1 GCA_026706455.1 Chloroflexota bacterium
GGGGCGACAGGCGGGCTGTGTCTACGCGCCCTACCATGTCGCCCAAAACCACAGGACGCAGCGGCAGCGGGCGACCAGATTGGTCGTCCCTACGAGGCTCGCTTTTTTCGCATGACTAACTGGAACTACTTCTGTGCCCTGTGTGATAAATGAACCCTAGGGCGCGCGCCGAAAGAAGACCGCATGACCGACACGAAACTCAATCATCTCGCCATCATCGTCGACGACATGGAAGCCGCGCTGCGCTTCTGGCGCGATGGCCTAGGCTTGGCGCAGGCGGGCGCCCCGCAGTCCGTCAGTGCCGAAGCGGTTGACATCGCCAATCTGACCGTCGGCGACGCCCATATTGAGTTGATTCAGCCGACAACTGAAGACAGCGGCGTCGCCAAATTCCTCGCGACGCGCGGACCCGGCCTGCACCATCTCTGCCTTGAAGTGCCCGACCTAGACGCCAAGCTGGCTGAGCTGCGCGAGCATGGCTATGAAGTGATCAACGACAGTCCGCGCGAGCGCGCTGGCCGCCGCTACGCCTTCATCCATCCCAAGAGCGCCGGCGGCGTTCTGCTCGAGCTCTATGAAGCAATCTGACACGACTTGAATTGGAAGGCAAATCCAAATGAGCCGACTCATCGTATACAATCGCATTTCGCTCGATGGCTACTTCGCGGGACCCAATGGCGAGATCGACTGGTTCGTGCACGATCCCGAAGTTGACGCCGTCGCGCATGAGGTCTACAAAGCCGATGCGCTGCTCTTCGGCCGCGTGACCTACCAGCTATTTGAAGCCTTTTGGAGCCACATCGCCGAGGATGAGTCGGCCGACCCGACTTGGCGCGCGACCTCCCGCGAACTCAACAACCTGCCTAAACTCGTCGCATCGCGCAGCTTGAGCGAAACGACCTGGATCAATTCCAGCCTGCTCGCTGGCGACCTGATCGAGGAAGCGCGCCGGCTGAAGGCAGAGAACGACGGCACGCTCGCTATTTTCGGCAGCGGCTCTATCGTCAAGCAACTGGCGGCTGCGGATCTGATCGATGAATACCTCATCATCGTGACGCCCTTCATTTGCGGCTCGGGTTTGAAAATGTTCGAGGGCGACATCGGCGCGCGCTTGCGACTGCTGAAATGCTGGGACTTCGCAAGTGGAAACGTGCTGCTGCATTACGCGAGCGCGGCGCGTTAGTTTGGCGCGTGGACGGCTTGCAGTGGTTTGCCCACTTCGCTGGTGGGCAATATCGAGAAGCTTCATGCTGTCTTGGCTGCTTGCTCTGAACTTTCTTCTATTCTCCACGTCGACGCTGGCGCAAGACCAAGCCTGCCCGGAATTGCAAATGCGCGCGTTGGCGAATATCGTCGAAGCCTGCGCCGAGCAAGAAGCGGGCACGCTTTGCCTGGGCCAGGCCACCGTGACGCCGGTCCTGCGGCCCGCCGCCGCAAGCATCTCCCGGCTTGTCGCGCCCGGCGACACGCTCGCCATCGACGCAATCGACTGGCTGAGCGTCAGCGACGAAGACAAAACCTGGGGGGCGGCGCGCGCTCTTTTCCCGGCTTTTGCGGGGGATGGACTCGAGGCGCGAACGGCGGCTTTGCTGGCTAGCGGCAATGTGGCGCTCTTCCTGCCCGACAGTGTGGAACCGCCCGCAACGCTGGCCGATGTCAACGTGACAGCTGCGCAAGGCGCGAATCTGCGAGCGCTGCCCGACATAGACGCGCCCGTCATCGCCACGCTGGCGGTCAGCCGCGCTTTGAAAGCCATCGGTCGCAGCCCTGGCGGCGCTTGGCTGCTGGTCTACGCGACGCCGGACCTGCGTGGCTGGATAAGCGACTCAGTGGTTTCGGCCTCGCTTGAAGCGTTGCCAGCGCTAGCACCGGACGAGGAAACAGTCCCCTGGTGGCTGCCCGGGCAGCGTTTCGACTTTCGCAGCGGTTTAGACGACGCGCCTTGCGCCGGCGCGCCAGGCAGCGGCATCCTCTTGCAGACGCCGAAATTTATCCCGCCGCGCGCCTTCCAGATCAACGGCACTCGAATCTCCCTCTCTGGCGCCGCCTGGCTGCAGGCGCAGGTCAGCAGCGGCATGTTCATTAACGTGATAGACGGGGGGGCTCGCGTCGTGACGGCTGAGGGCTCGGTCAGCGTCCGCAGCGGCAAATACACGACTGTCGCCTTGTACAGCAATGACGACGGCGGGCTCCTGCCAGCCAGCGCGCCCGCGACGCCACAGCCCTACGCCTATCACGAACTGGTCAACCTGCCCATCGACGCGCTGCCGTATCGCGCCAAGGTGGGTCTGGACGTGTACACGATCGCCGAGCCGGCGCCTGCCGACGGCGGCAGCCCATTGGACGCGCTTTCCAGCGACGCGCCCTGCAAGTTTGCCGCCCTGTTAGCTGGCGCGAATATCCGCTCGCGCCCGGATCCGGATGCTTCAATCATCGCGGTGTTGGCGCATCGTGAAAGCGCCGCGCCCGTTGCCCGCGCAATCGGCGCTGACAGCCTGCCTTGGTGGAAGCTCGCTGACAGCATCTGGGTCCGCGTTGACGCCACTGTATCAGCCGGCAATTGCAATGCCATTCCGCTGATTCGCGCCAGCGCTTGATCGCGTCCGCCCCCGTCATGCGAGGCCACAATCTCGAACTGTAGGGGCGAGACTTGTATCGCCCTCCCGTCCACAACACATTCACCATTTCTGATTTTCGGGCGAGTCACCGCCTCGCCCCTACGGCAGTCGCGCTGCCCATTGACTTCCATGCGCCAGTGGTGTCATACTATACATATACCCGTATAGGTATAGGACATCTACCAGTGGCAACCGACTTCACGACCCACGAACACAGCCAGCGCGACAAGTACAATCGCAAGACGATCAATCGCATCCGGCGAATCCAGGGGCAGTTAGCCGCCCTCGAAGCGATGATCGACGCCGACGAAGGCAGCTGTGAGGAGCGTGTGCTGCGCGCCCGCACCATCGAAAAAGGCATGTCGAGCTTGATCAATCATCTATTCGACTGTTACATCGAAAATACGCTGGCGCATGATTTTGGCGCCGACCCGCAGCGCGCCCTCAACGACATGCAGAAAATACTCAAGCTGATAAACAGCTGAGGGGAACGAAACCATGACGACAAAGGAAATCACCCTGCCGGTCACCGGCATGACCTGCGCCATGTGCCAGAAAAACGTTGAGCGCAGTCTCAATCGCGTTGACGGCGTCGCCGATGTCAGCGTCAACCTGGCGACCGAACAAGCGACGGTGCAATATGATGCCAGCGCCGTGAAGGCGGGCGACTTGGTCGCGCGATTGGAGCAATCTGGTTACGGCGTGGCCGCGGCCGCCATCGACCTGCCCATCACCGGCATGACCTGCGCCATGTGCCAGAAAAATGTGGCGCGCGCGCTGAACCGCAGCGACGGCGTCATCAGCGCGTCCGTCAACCTGGCCAGCGAAAAGGCGAGCGTGAGCTACCTGCCCGGCGTGACGCGCCGCCGCGATCTGATCGCCGCCGTCGAGCGCGCCGGCTACGGCGTCATCGACACATCCGCCCCCGACCTGCTCGAAGACGCGGAAGCTGCCGCCCGCCAAGCTGAGATCGATCGTCAAACGCGTCTCGTCAAGATCGGCGCGCTCTTCACGGTACCGCTGACCATCCTCAGCATGACGCGCCACTTCCTGCGCCAGGTCCCTTTCCTGATGGACAATTTCGCCTTCCTGGCTGACGACATCTGGCTCTTCGTCTTCGGCGCCCTGGCGACGCCGGTGGTGATTCTGCTGGGCAAGCAGTACCTCGATGGCGCAGCCAAGTCCCTGCGAAACGGCAGCGCCAATATGGATGTGCTGGTGGCGATGGGCTCAAGCGCCGCCTACGTTTACGGCATCATCGTGCTGCTGGGCATCGTTCTCGGTTTCTCCGATGTCGTCGGCAAGTCCGACTATTTCGAGTCAGCCGCCGTCATCCTCAGCCTGATCACGCTGGGCAAGCTGCTGGAAGCGCGCGCCAAGGGCCGCACCAGCGCCGCCATCAAAAAGCTGATGGGGCTGGCGCCGAAAACCGCCACGCTCCTCAGCGACGGCAAAGAGAAGTCGATCCCCATCGACGAGGTTGCGCCGGGCGATCTGCTGCTGGTCAAGCCGGGCGAAGGCATTCCGGTCGACGCCATCGTAACCGACGGGCGCTCAGCCGTCGATGAATCCACGCTCACCGGCGAAAGCCTGCCGGTGGACAAAACCGTGGCGGACGAGGTCTACGGCGGCACGATCAATCAGCAGGGCCGGCTCGTCATCGAAGCGCAGCGCGTGGGCCGCGACACCGTCCTGGCGCAGATCATCCGCCTGGTCGAAAACGCCCAAGCCAGCAAAGCGCCGATTCAAGCGATCGCCGACCGCGTCTCCGTGTTTTTCGTGCCGCTCGTTATCATCCTGGCGATCATCACCCTGGTCGGCTGGCTCACTGTCGGCGGCGCGGACCTGCCAACCGCCATCCTCAACATGATCGCCGTGCTGGTAATCGCCTGCCCCTGCGCCTTGGGCTTGGCGACGCCGACCGCCATCATGGTCGGTTCCGGACGCGGCGCTGAAGCCGGCATCCTCTTCCGCAGCAGCGAAGCGCTTGAGCGCGCCGGCGCGACCACGGCCATCCTGCTCGATAAAACCGGCACGGTCACCAGCGGCAAACCGGCCGTCTCTGAGATCATCCCCGCGCCGCACAACGACGCCGAAACCGTGCTCCGCTACAGCGCCTCGGCCGAAGCCGCCAGCGAGCATCCGCTGGCGCTGGCCGTGCTGGCGGCAGCCAAAGCGCAGGGCATCAGTCCGCTGCCGCTGGAAACCTTCGAAGCTATCCCGGGCCGCGGCATCGTTGCGGCCATAGATGGCGCGGAGATCCTGGTCGGCAGCCCGCGCTTCATCCGCGAGCGCGCGATCGACATCAGTCCGCTCGAAGCCGACATCAGGCGCAGCCAAAATCAAGGCAGAACTGTCGTCCTGCTCGCCGTTAATGGGGCGCTCGCCGGCGCCATCGCCATCGGCGACACGGTCAAGCCGAGCTCCAAAGCCGCCATCAGCGCGTTGCAAGAGCGGGGCTTGGAAGTCGCGCTGATCACTGGTGACAATCGTCAAACAGCTGAGGCCATCGCCCGCGAAGTCGGCATCGATCGCGTGCTGGCTGAGGTGCTGCCGGGCGATAAGGCGGAAGCGGTCAAGCAGCTGCAGAGCGAGGGCGCGCTGGTCGCCATGGTTGGCGATGGCATCAACGACGCGCCGGCGCTGGCGCAGGCGGATATCGGCTTCGCCATCGGCGGCGGGACCGATATCGCCATCGAAGCGGGCGATATTACCTTGGTCGGCGGCGACTTGCAGGCGCTGGCAGAGGCGCTGGACCTCAGCAAAGCGACCCTGCGCGCGATCCGCCAGAACCTGTTCTGGGCTTTCATCTACAATATCGTGCTGATTCCGGTGGCGATGCTGGGCGGGCTGCTGCCCATGTTCGCAGCCGGCGCGATGGCTTTCTCGAGCGTGTTTGTGGTGAGTAATTCGTTGCGGCTGCGGGGGCGGGGGCTAATGAAATGACGCAGAAGTAGTTCCAATTGAGTTATGCGAACTTCTTGCCGTAGTTCCCATCCATGACTCGCCTACCGGCGCCAACACTATCGATCACTTCTTCGCATGACTAACTTGGTACTGCTTAACTGCAATACAATGACGATATAATTGGATTTTGATGACTACATTTTAGTGAGGAGGATACGCGTGGACTTGAAGTACGTTGACAGTCAGGATGTATTGCTTGCCATAATTGAAGCGGCGAAAGAAAGAGGCTTAACGCGGGTACACTTGCAGAAGGCCGTTTTTTTGGTCGCGGAGGAATTCAAACACGGATTGCCAAATGACTTCTACAAGTTCACTAAGTACCATTTTGGCCCGTATTCGCAAGAAATATATCGTGATGCCGAAATACTGAATGAATTGGGCTGTATCAATATCAGGTACGGCGCCGATCGTCGAGACGACGTTTTCTCTATTGATGCTGACTGTGGCATTGAGATTATCGAATTGCCCGACAAACTTAGTCGATTTGTCAAGCAGTCAGTAGACTGGATCTTAAGTATGGACTTTCAAGAGTTGGTGCGGGCGATTTACTACCTCTATCCTGAGTATCAAGAAAACAGTCGCTTTGTGTATGATGAAGAACTAGCCATTATCGAAAGTTTCGCGCGAGGACTGAAGCAATGTAGAGAGGGGAAAACACACTCAACAGCAGATGTCATTGCACAGTTGCAAGAATAGTGGGCAGCGGCATGGAGAGGGAAATCGTTTGGTCGGACGACAGTTTGCGCCAACTGAAGAAATTCAAGAAGAAGCGACCGAAACTGACCGAGGACGTGATTAATTTTGAGAAAGAATTTTCTGACAGACGTTTGCCAGGAGACGAGATTACAAAGATCGGTGACACTCTTGCTAAAGAACATAGAATGATGGATAGTTCCTCCGCGACAGGCAAAAGTGGCGGATTCCGCGTCTATTACAGATATAACGAATTCAGTATTGAAATTCACGGGCTATATTTGCGACGAGAATTAACTCAGCGCGTGCGAAATGAAATTCAACAGATGTTGCAACGAGAGGGACCGTTGTAAAGACTGGTCGTAGCGCGCTTTCTGGCAGATTTACCTGATCGGTATGCGCTCGCAGTTTCAGGGAATCGTTCAGTATTTGACGGGGGCAAGCCCGCGCTTATTTTCGTCGCCATCTTCGTGCCCTTCGTGTCTTTGTGGTCAATGCCCCTCTGTGCCCTCTTTTTCCTCGGTGGTAAGAAAAAATCCTCGGCGCCCTCGGTGTCCTCGGTGGTGAAAAATCCTGTGCTACACTCTCCCGAAAACACCAGGCCAAAGGAAACCGCCATGACCCAAGCCGACCCCGCCATCACCCCCGAGCAAGTCGCCGCTGCCGAAGCCCTGCTCGACCTCGAATTCAGCCCCGCCCAGCGCCAGCAGATGCTCGAGATCCTCAACGGACGCCGCGGGCAATACCAAGGCATCCGCGCCGCCGACCTCGACAACAGCCTCCCGCTCGCGCTCAACTTCAATGTGGACGCCGCCGATCGCGCGCCGGCCGCCGTCCCGCGCAGCTACGCCATGAGTCCGCAGCCGCCGGTGATGCGCCCGGCTGATCTCGAAGAGGCCGCCTTCCTGCCCGTCACGCAGCTCGCCGAGCTCATCCGCACGCGCCAGGTCACAGCGCGCGAATTGACCGAGATGTATCTGTGCCGGCTCAAGCGCTACGATCCGGCGCTGGAGTGCGTGGCCGCCTACACCGAGGAACTCGCTTACGAGCAGGCGAAGCGCGCCGATGACGAGATCGCCCGCGGGCTCTATCGCGGACCGCTGCACGGCATCCCCTGGGGCGCCAAGGACCTGCTGGCGACGCGCGGCTATCCGACGCAGTGGGGCGCAGCGCCCTACGAGGGGCAAGTGCTTGATGTTGAGGCGACGGTCGTGCAGCGGCTGGAAGCGGCCGGCGCCGTACTCATCGCCAAGCTGACTTTGGGCGCGCTCGCCAATGGCGATGTCTGGTACGGCGGCACGACCAAGAATCCCTGGGATACCAGTGAGGGCAGCAGCGGCTCATCGGCTGGACCGGGCGCCGCCACCGCCGCCGGCTTGGTCGGCTTCTCCATCGGCAGCGAGACGATGGGCTCGATCGTCTCGCCATCGACCCGCTGCGGCGTCTCCGGCTTGCGGCCCACCTACGGGGGCGTCAGCCGCTACGGCGCGATGGCGCTCAGTTGGAGCATGGACAAGCTGGGTCCCATGTGCCGCTCGGTGGAGGACTGCGCGCTGGTTTTCAGCGCCATCTATGGTCCCGATGGCAGGGACATGACGATCAGCCCCGCGCCCTTCACCTGGGATCCGGCGCTCGATCCGCATGGTCTGCGCATCGGCTACGTCGCCAGCGCCTTTGAAGCGGCCCACGCCGGCGAAACGGACGCCCATCACCGGCCCGAGGGCGAAGAGCTGGAGCGCGTCAACCAGGTCAACAGCGCCGCCGTCCTCAATGTGATGCGCGCGCAGGGCTTCGAGTTGAAATCGATCGAGCTGCCGGCGACTGAAATCAGCGGGCTCTGGATGATACTGGCGGCTGAAGCCGCGGCTGCCTTCGACCAAATCACGCGCGATGGCTCGGTCGATAGTATGAAGCGCCAGGATGACAGCGCTTGGCCCAACGTTTTCCGCGCCGCCCGCTTCATCCCGGCGGTCGAGTACATCAACGCCAATCGCGTCCGCGCCCAGCTGATGCGCGATATGGCGCAGCTGATGGCGGATGTCGATGTCTTCATCTCTCCGAGCTATGGCGGCACTACGCTGCAGATCACCAATTTCACTGGGCACCCGACTGTAGTCGTCCCCAATGGCTTCACGGACAGAGGCACGCCCACCAGCATCACTTTCGTCGGCGGCTTGTACAAGGAGGCCGAGACCCTCGCCGTCGCCAAAGCCTACCAGGACGGGGCAGACTGGCACTTGCGCTATCCCCACTTGGATGCCGAATGACGGGCGACTTGGCGCGTCGCCCGCGCTATCATATAGCGGATGTAGGGGCGACACTCGTGTCGCTCGCGAAATTACATACTGTGTGTACGGGGGAGCCGCCGGCTCACCCACAGAAAGGGAATATCTGATTACCCCAACAGCGCCTCCACCTCACCACGCACCCGGGCGTCCTCCTCGCGCCGATGCAGGTCACTTAAGAGCTTGCTGCTATCGAGCTCCATCGTGCGCCAGAGCGCCCAAGCGGCGTGCCCGCGCACCAGCGCGCTCGCGTCATAGAGCAGCTGAATCAGATGTGGGATAGCGCGTTCGTCCTGCCAGTTGCCGGCGGCGATGCAAGCGTTGCGCACCATCTGCTCGCGCTTGACCCGCTCCAGCGGCGTCCGCCGGAACTGCGCGCGATAGCTGTCTTCGGTCGACATCAGGATCTCGGTCAGCTTCGGCGCGACGCGCTCGACATCGAAGGGCAGGAAGGCGACCTCGTCGGTCTCTTCGGCGAAACGCTGAAAAGGGCAGACGTCCATGCAGATATCGCAGCCGAAGATCCAGTTGCCGAAGCTGCTGCGTAGTTCGCGGTCGATAAAGCCCTTGTTCTCGATGGTGTGGTAGCTGATGCAGCGGCGCGCGTCCAGGACGTAGGGTTCGGGAAAGGCGTCGGTCGGGCAGGCGGCCAGGCAGCGCGCGCAAGTTCCGCACATCGTCTCGCGATGCGGCTCGTCATGATCGTCGAACTCAAGCGATGTGATGATTTCGCCGATGAAGAAGGAGCTGCCGCGCCGCGGATGGATCAGCATGGTGTTCTTGCCGATGAAGCCCAAGCCGGCTTGCTGCGCGTGGCTGCGCTCCAGCAGCGCGCCCGTATCGACATAGACCTTGTTCTGAATCGCGCGTCGCGCCTGATCCCCCAGCCACTCGGCGAATTGCTCCAGGCGCAGCGCCAGCACATTGTGATAGTCAAGACCCCAGGCGTAGGAAGCGATGCGCCCGCGTGCGGGATCGCTCAGCGTCTCTTCATCGGCGAAGCGCGCGAAGTAATCCAGGCCCACCACGATCAGCGACTTGGCGCTCGGCAGGATCGTGCGCAGATCTCGCCGGCGGCGCACGCGGTCTCCCCGCGCCATATAGCCCATTTCTCCGTGCAGGCCGCGCTCGATCCAGCGCAGATAGGCTTTCAGCGTGGGGGAAGGACGCGCCGGCGTGACCCCGCAAAGATTGAAGCCCAAGCCGCGCGCTGCCGACTTGACGCTTGCTGCCGTCAGTGGCATCCGGCGCTCGGTTTCATCTCAACACGCATGGATCGTGGGCGGACTTAATTGGCAGCCGGCGGATACTCGATCTCGGTAAGCGCGGCGACGATGCCTTCCCAGGTGGCGGGCGCTTCATACTGCACTTCAATCGTCCGTGAGCGCGCGTCGCCATTGACGACAGCGACGCCGTCCAACTCGCGAAGCTCGTTCTTTATCGCCTGCACGCAGCCCATGCAGTGGATGTTGGGGACTTCAAATGTCTTGCTGGTCATGGTATCGCCTCGTTGAGACAGATTCCTGTCCATTCCTGTTATTTCGATGATTTCTCCCTATTGCATTTGCGGCAGAGCACCTGGCAGTTTTCTTCAATTGTCTTGCCGCCTTCCGACCAAGGCCTGATGTGGTCGGCTTCCATGTCGGAAATGTCAAATGAATTATCGCAAATCGCGCATTTGCCCGCTTGCATTTCATAGACCTTCTGCTTCATTCCCGCCTTGAATGCGCGTATATTCAATTGTCTTTCATCGCCAGTGAGAATGTATGAGTAAATCCCTCTCTTATTTTCTACGTCATCGTCAAGAATAAGCCGCGCGGTTTCCGCCTCTATCGCCATAGGGTCAATCGCGGTGTCTTTGTAGGCGTTGTAGAGAAAGCCCCAATCCACGCCTTTCATTATGTGCTTGCGCTTTTTCGTGAAGGTCGATTCTACCCAATCGATTACCTCCCGGAAATACTCCCACAGCGGCGCGGCGCTTGTATCGTGCTGATGTATTGCCATATAGTCTTCAATGTCTGTGTCGTCGGCGTCGCTTCGCCACTTGACGACTGTTTGCAAATAATCCTGGCGGATGGGCGAGCCACTCATATAATCGCCGCCCAATCCGGCCGCCGGGCAGCCCGACTTGCTGAAATACCGCTTGGCGTCCGATACCCATGACCCGGAGTAAACGGCGTTGCGGAGTTCCTGATCATACAGTTTCTCGCCAGCGATATTAACCGTCCTGAACCAGTCTAACTTGTCTCTGTGACTGCCAGTACAGACATAGACCATCAATTTGTAATTGAGTATAGATTCTTGTTCTTCGAGCGGCAGATTGTGGAAGTAGCGCCCATCTACCGAGAAATCGCTTTTGAGATACTGCGCGATAGAGATCGTGCGCTGCTGGCCGTCGATGATTTCGTAAGCGCCGACGTCTCGGACTGACCAGTACATGACATTCAGCGGGAAGCGCTTGATAATGGAAGTAATAACAGCCTCGCGTTGCTTGCCTTTGTAGATGAACTCGCGCTGAAACGGCGGGCGGATGTCGAGCTTGCCGCCATAGCCGACCACGCCGCCTTCGCCATCATCGCAGTAGCCAGCGACCAGGTCGCGAACGGTGAGGTCCAGCAGTTGGATTTTCATTGTGGGCTCATGTTGCGGATGACAATTCGCGCATACATCTCTTTACCGTTCAGCCAAAATCGACTCACCCTGCCGGTCAACTCGGTCATCAATGGTCTATCCATTCCAACTATCTCAAACTGATCGGGGTTATGCTTATCGAGGAAGCTGATCGGCACGCCCATTGCGCCAGCGTAATCGTAGGGAATCTCCTTGGTCTTCGATACCTCTATCGCGTCGTAATTATCGTAATGGGGATATTCCTCTGGCGTATATTTCTTGTACAAAATCAGTTCTTCATTACGTCTTTTGTGCCACAAATTCGTATACCACATGGCGCGAGCAAACATCTTTAGCGTACCGTCGAAAATCTTGTAACTCCCTTTGCCATAATTTGCTTTTATTTCTTCAACATAATGGTCAGGAACATCCATATACAAGCCACCGCTCATTGTTTTGTAGCCCACCCACAGTTTGCCGGCTTTGATTAACGGGAATATCTCTTTGTAAGTGATTGCGTTCTTGTCTCCGATAATGATGAACTTCTTGTCGTACTCAACCAACTGCGGGACATATTCTCGGAAGAGCGAGAAGGGCGGATTGGTAACAACAATATCGGCTTGCTTTAGCAATTCGATACATTCCGAGCTGCGAAAATCGCCATCGCCTTTGAGCTGAAACACTTGCGGCTCGCCTCCAGCATATTCAACGCCGATCGCTTGTTCAGTGTCATGCTGGCTGAACATATCCGCCTGCTTGCTTTTGTAGCAGGTTGTAATCAGTCTCTTGAGCCCGAGAAACTCGAAGTTGAGTTGGAAGTAGCGATAGAAGTTGCTGACTGTCGGGTCATCACAATTGCAATAGACGACTTTGCCCTGAAAGTGATCGCGGTAATGACGAAGCTCATTTTCTATATCGGACAGCTGGGTGTAGAACTCGTCTTTTTTGTTGGACTTCGCTTTGTGCAGATTGCGATTTTGCGACATGCGCCCATGGTTTTCTCAGAGCCTCCCGCTTGAACGAAATAAAGCTGGCTGGTATAAAGCAATGAGAGCGCGGCGCCGACCCAAACGGGAAAGAGCCGTTCTCGAAGCGACAATTTCTTGGGGCGGGCGGGAGCCTCCAACTCAAGACCCGCCCCAAGAAACCACTTGCGCAAACCTTTAGGTGTCGCGGATTTTAACTATATCCCAGTTGCAAAATTCATACAATAGTAGGCGGACAAAAGCCCGCAGACAGCCGACAATTCCCGCACTTCACGGTAGCGGAATCGGTAAATGCGGGACCTCGACAAATCTTTTGGAGATACGATTAGGCTGCGCCGAAAGGAATTAGGTCTTTCTCAAGAAGCCCTGAGTTTCAGAGCGGGGCTGCACCGGAATTACATCAGCGATATTGAAAGAGGCTTGAAGTCTCCGTCATTGCGCGTCATTGTCAAGCTGGCCGACGCGCTAGGCTTAGCAGTATCTGCCATGATGCGAATGGCGGAAGAAAACGCATGCGAGCCGGCGCCTTCCGTGAAAACAGAATAGCTGCCTTACCCTTAACGAGCGTCATCGCTTGACGATTCAACTCACACAAATGCCTGGATGCCGGTCTGCGCGCGTCCCAGGATGAGGGCGTGGATATCGCTGGTGCCTTCGTAGGTGTTGACGGCTTCCAGGTTCATCACGTGACGGATCACGTGGAACTCGTCGGCGATGCCGTTGCCGCCGTGCATATCGCGCGACATGCGAGCGATATCCAGCGCCGCCGCGCAGGAATTGCGCTTGACCAGGGAGATCATCTCTGGCGTTGCCCGGCCCTGATCAAACAAGCGGCCCACGCGCAAGGCGCCCTGCAAGCCGAAAGCGATATCATTCATCATGTTGGCCAGCTTAAACTGAATGAGCTGGTTGGCGGCCAAGGGACGGCCGAACTGATGGCGGTCGAGCGTGTAACGGCGGGCGGCGTGCCAACAGAATTCGGCTGCGCCAAGCGCGCCCCAGGCGATGCCGTAGCGCGCCCGATTGAGGCAGCCGAAGGGACCGCGCAAGCCGCGCGCCTGCGGCAGCAGGTTCTCAGCCGGCGCGAAGACTTCGTCCATGACGATTTCGCCGGTGCTGCTGGCGCGCAGGCTGAACTTGCCTTCAATCGGCGGCGTCGACAAGCCGTCCAGGCTCCGTTCAAGTATGAAGCCGCGGATCGTCCCGTCGCCGTCATCCGCGCCATAAGCCTTCGCCCAAACGATGAAGACGTCGGCAATCGGCGCGTTTGTGATCCACATCTTCGACCCATGCAGAATCCAGCCGCCATCGACTTTTGTCGCCCGCGTTTCCATCCCGCCGGGGTCGCTGCCGTGATTGGGTTCCGTCAAGCCGAAGCAGCCAATCCACTCGCCGCTCGCGAGCTTGGGCAAATATCGAAGACGCTGCTCTTCGCTTCCGTAGGCATAAATGGGGTACATGGTGAGGGCGCTTTGCACGCTCATGGCGCTGCGGTAACCGCTGTCGACGCGCTCGACCTCGCGGGCGATCAAGCCGTAGCTGACATAGTTCAAGCCGGCGCCGCCGTATTCCTCCGGCAGAGTGGCGCCGAGCATGCCCAGCTCAGCCATTTCGTAGTAGATCTCGCGATCGAAGGTCTCGTGCCGGTTCGCCTCGAGGATGCGCGGCATGAGCTTGCCCTGACAGTATTCGCGGGCGACATCGCGCACCATGCGCTCTTCGTCGTCAAGCTGCTCTTCCAGCAGGAAGGGATCATCCCATTGAAAACTACTCGCCATTAGCGCCTCGCTGCGATTTCAATTGTCGCCTGACTTAATCTTACCGATTTCGAGTCACAATTAGAACAATCAATCAGGGGGCGCCGGGGCCTCGCGGCTCTGTTTTATCCGTTCTCGCCGGGGCGACAACGGGTTATAATGCGAGATCGGATTATACCTGGTGGGTAACAGCGGAGTCGCTTGAAGCGCTTCTCGCTGCTGACCGTCTTTGCGAGCCTGGATCGCCATTCGAGCGCTCCTGTATGACTGGCATGAACCAAGACAGTATCATCGTGCGCGGCGCGCGCGAACATAACCTCAAGAACATTGATGTCGAGATTCCGCGCAATCGGCTGGTGGTCATCACCGGCTTGTCCGGTTCCGGCAAATCGTCGCTCGCCTTTGATACGATTTTTGCCGAAGGGCAGCGGCGCTACGTCGAGAGCTTGAGCAGCTACGCCCGCCAATTCCTGGGCTTGATGGAAAAGCCGGATGTCGATCAGATTGAGGGTTTGAGCCCGGCGGTTTCCATCGATCAGAAGAGCGTCAGCCACAATCCACGCTCGACGGTCGGCACCGTCACCGAAATTTATGATTATCTGCGCTTGCTGTACGCGCGGGTGGGCATCCCGCACTGCCCCAAGTGCGGTGCCGAAGTATCAGCGCAAAGCGCGCAGCAGATCGTAGACCAGATTCAGAACATGCCCGTCGACAGCCGCATCCAGATTCTGGCGCCGGTGATCCACCGCCAAAAGGGCAACCACATCAAAGTGCTGGAAGATATCGGCAAGCAGGGTTTCGCGCGCGTCCGCGTCGATGGCCTTGTGCGCGACCTCGATGAAGAGATTGAGCTCGACCGCTACGTCATTCACGATATCGAGATCGTAGTGGATCGCTTGGTGATTCGCCGTTACAGCGATGAACAAAGCGACGATGCCACCGCCTTTGAAACGCGGTTGACCGATGCGGTAGAGACGGCGCTGGAGTTGGGCGACGGTCGGATGATCGTGCAGGATGTGACCGACCGCGAGAACTCGCTCGACCATCTGTTCAGCGAAGATTTGGCTTGCCCCGAGGGGCATGGCAGCGTCCCGCAACCGGAACCGCGCCTCTTCAGTTTCAACACGCCCAGCGGCGCCTGCCCGACCTGCCAAGGCTTGGGTTTCAGCCTGGAAATTGATCCGGACATGGTGGTGCCGGACAAGAGCAAGTCGATCGCCGACGGGGCGATCAGCGCCAACGGGCATAGCGTGGAAGACAAGCGCGGCTGGAACTGGAACGTCTATTGCAGTTTGTCGCGCGCCTACCGCTTCCGCCTGGACGCGCCCTGGCGAAAACTGAAGCAGGAGCATCAAGACTTGATACTCTATGGCTCGGGCGACCGGCGCTTTGACGTGACCTATTACCATTCCAGCGGCGCCGAACGCACCTGGTCGACGCGCTTCGAAGGCGTGATACCCAATCTGGAGCGGCGTTACCAGCAGACCGAGTCGGATTTCATTCGCAGCAAGATCCGCGAGTATATGCGTGAAATTCCATGCCGCGCCTGCGGAGGAAAACGGCTGCGCCCGGAGGCGCTGTCGGTGACCATCGGCGGCTCTACGATCCATGACGTGACCCATTTGCCGATCGATGATCTGGAGGTTTGGGTCGATTCGCTGCGAGGCGAAGGCGCCATCCTGTCGCGCCGAGAACAGCAGATCGCGCATCAGATTCTGCGCGAGTTGAATTCGCGCGTCGGTTTCCTTAGCAATGTCGGGCTGAATTATTTGTCCCTCTCGCGCAGCGCGGCGACGCTCAGCGGCGGCGAATCCCAGCGGATACGGCTGGCGACGCAGGTCGGCAGTCAACTCACGGGGGTACTCTACGTCTTGGACGAGCCGTCGATCGGGCTGCATCAGCGCGACAACAAGCGGCTGATTCGTACGCTGACTGGTCTGCGCGATATCGGCAATACCGTGCTGGTCGTCGAGCACGATGAGGATACGATGCGCTCATCGGATTGGCTGATTGACCTGGGACGCGGCGCCGGCGAAAATGGGGGCGAGGTCGTCGCCGCTGGCACGCCGGAGCAGGTGACGCATGTCAAAGACAGTTATACAGGCGCGTTCCTTTCCGGGCGCTTTCAGATCCCGCTGCCGGAGAGCCGGCGTCCCGGCTCGGGCGAGTACCTGTCCCTGCGTGGGGCGCGCGCGAACAACTTGAAGCATATTGATATTGATTTCCCGTTGTGCCAACTGATCTGCGTCACCGGCGTCAGCGGCAGCGGCAAATCGTCGCTGGTGGTGGAAACACTCTACAAGCGGCTGGCGCAACTGATCAACCGCAGTCGCGAGCGGGCCGGCGACCACGATGAGATCATCGGCGCTGAGAAGATTGACAAGATCATCAACATCGATCAGAGCCCGATTGGGCGGACGCCACGCAGCAATCCAGGCACCTACACCAAGATGTTTGACGATATTCGCAGCCTCTTCGCCGAGTTGCCGGAGAGCAAAATCCGCGGCTACCGCGCCGGGCGCTTCAGCTTCAATGTCAAAGGCGGTCGCTGCGAGAACTGCGAGGGCCAGGGGTTGATCAAGATTGAGATGCAATTCTTGCCCGATGTTTATGTGCAATGCGAGGTCTGCCGCGGCACACGCTACAACCGCGAGACGCTGCAAGTGCACTACAAGAACAAGTCCATCGCCGATGTGCTGAACATGACCGTCAGCGAGGGGCTGGCATTTTTCGAGAGTCTGCCGCGCATCCGGCGCAAGCTCGATACGCTGGACGCCGTCGGCTTGGGTTATATCCGAATCGGGCAGCCGGCGACGACATTAAGCGGCGGCGAGGCGCAGCGCATCAAACTGAGTCGCGAGCTCTCCAAACGCGCGACGGGCCAGACGCTCTATATTCTCGACGAACCCTCGACCGGCTTGCACGCGGTCGATGTCGAGAAGCTGATCAATGTCTTGCAGCAGCTGGCGGATGCTGGTAATACGATCATCGTCATAGAACATAATCTGGACATCATCAAAGTGGCCGATCATATCATCGACCTGGGGCCGGAAGGCGGCGGCGGCGGCGGCGAAGTCATCGCGCAAGGCACGCCGGAAGAAGTGGCGGCGACGCCGCGCAGCTACACCGGGCGATATCTGCAACCTTATCTGCAAATGCCGCAGCCGGTCTGACGCGGAAGAGTTGGACGTCTACTTGTGGCGATATTCTGGTTTGTTTCGGCGCCCCTTTACAGCCATACAGACTGGGGCGGCTTTCTCAAAACGGCGCAAGCGCTGAACGCGCGCGGACACGATATCCTCTGGCTAAGCGAAAGTCCGCTGGAGCGAGCAGTGACGCGCAGCGGACTCCGATTCCGCGCAATTCGACAGACGGGTTGGCTTTGGCCGCCGCCGCCACAACCGGACCTGAGCCAGATCGCGCCGCAGGATGCGGTTGCGCTGCGCTACAAACGTGCGCTGGACACCTGGCTCAGCGAGGATCTGGTCGCGGACGCGGTCGAGGCTATGCTGGACCTGGAAGACGAGATTGGCGCGCCGGACGCCCTCGTGTCGGATCCCTTTCTGAGCGCGTCGGCCATCGCCGCCGATATTCTCGACGTCCCGTTGGTCATCTGCGGCTGGCCCGCGCAGGCGACTCTCGATGAGCAGCAGCTCTTCCCGGTGCAGCGCGATCTCAGCAGCGACAGCCAGCAGCGGATTCAGCGTCTATGTGAGCGCTTCGGCATCGAAGGCAGAAACTTCTCTAAGGGGACAGCGCCCTCGATCAGAAGCGAATCGCCGCACATTGTCTATTTCACGCCGGGTTGGCACCAGTCGGAACTATCGACCATCCTGCCGCAGACGCAGTTTGTCGGCGGCATGCCGGCGGCGCCGACGGATCCCCCGCCGCGGTGGCTTCTCGATATCCCGCCGGACAGGCCGCTGGGGCTGGTCACGCTGGGCACCAGCTTCACAGGCGATCTGGGATTCTACAGTTGGGCGGCACAGGCGGTCGCGAGCGCGGGCTTGATCCCGCTGGTGACGCTCGGCTGGAATCCGATTGAAGCCGACAAGAAAGCCGAGTTGAAGCGGGCGCTGCCGGCCGGCACGCGCCTGTTGAATTGGGCGCCCTACGAGCATGTCTTGCCGCGCTGCGAGATTATGATTCATCATGGAGGCATCGGCACGACGCATGCCGCGGTCGCGCATGGCTTGCCGCAAATCGTCGTGCCGCACGCGGCCGACCAGCGGATACAAGGACGGCGCGCCGCCGAAGCGAAGGTGGGTTTGCATTTGACGGCGCATGATGTGCGGCAGGGTCAGCTGCGCGAGGGCGTGCAGGCGCTGATGGAGGCGGATTGGGTGCGCGAGAACGCGCGGCGGCTGGCGCGGGAGATGGCCGCGCTGGGCGGCGCTGAACGAGCCGGGGAGTTAGTTGCGGGGGTTGTGGGTTAGGTGGAGGAGTTGCGGATAGACTCAATAAGTTTGTAAACACGAGTGCCGACAGCGGAGTCAGAGACTTCACGTTGAGCTTCGTTGGCCTTGGCGTTGGAAATGGCTTGCTCAATCCGTGAAATGTACTTTGCGACGTCGTAGCGGGACTTGCTGAATGAATCGTCATATTGTCGCAGCGTGGTCTCAACCGACCCGCAGCCAATCGCTTCGGCTCTGCCTGTGAGCCCGCTTATCTTGTTTAATGCATTGAAGTGCAGGATTAGCCAAAGTTCAAAGCAGGGATTGCTATCGGCAATGAAGTAGCCTTTTGACCTTGCGCGCTTTGCGAATGCCCCAAGTTCCTCTATTGGTCTTCTGTCGTGATCGACTACTGCCCAATATTCGCTTTTACCACTCCTTGGTTTTCTTTCCTTGTCGAGTCGATTCAATACCGACATTAGAGCCGACTTTGTACCTTTTCGTAAAACTCGAACATTACCATCTCGATACTTTTGTCGTAAGGCGTCGAAATACTTCGGCTCTGTTTGACTTCCTTCAGTTGCTATGACAGTAAGCCTGCGGCTGTCTATGAGATTACTTTTGTTCTGCCGATTTCGCGCCTTCCGTTTCCCCACGTCTACTTCGCCCAGTCCAAAATGTTATAGCTAGGCAGAATCGGAATCGCGCCGAAACGTCCGTGCAAGTATCCTGAGCGAATATCCGAGTGATACTGCGGCTTGAATTCCTCAAGTGAATACAATGCTGAAGCCCCATGTCCATCTTTCTCAATAAACCAGATTTCGTCAGGTCGAAGTAAGTCGAGATCCAAAATACCCGATTCATGTGTGGTAACGATGAATTGGCTTGGTCTGTATGCAGTATTCTCCAAGAATAGCTCCAACAACCCGTAAGTTTGGTGAGCATGCAAACTTCGATCGATTTCGTCGATAACCAGCACTTGCTGGTTTCCATGTTCAAACAGGTCGATTAATCCGGGCACGATGTCAAAAAGCCTCCTAGTTCCATCTGATTCCTGGGTCATATCGAATCCAACAGTACGCGCTCCTTGATCGGCTTGATGATGGGTTACAAAAAACAATGAACGAACATCCTTATTTTCAGTCACAGTGAAAGGTACAGATGTTGTGTAGTAAGGAACCGGTTCTTGCGAAACAGTCAAAAGACCTACCACGCTACCCTCGGGTTGTTGCTCAAGTATCATGCGTTTCAGGTCGGCTTTTGCCTGCCTCGGGATTCGCGGGTCGCTATCAAAATCGATTTCATGGAGATCAATATCATGTATGTGTAGGTCAAACAGGTTTATCAGGTCTCGGAAGCGCGCCTTGAAATCCGGTTCATTGAAGAACCTAATCTCTTTGTTGTAAGCAGTCCAGCCAGGGAACATAATCTTTAGATGGTTTCGAAACCAACTCTCCACGACATCAAAATCCGATACATTGCTTTCAATACACTCATTAATAAACAGTTGCTCGGGACGAGTGGACCGGGCCACATGAGCGAGGAATAATTCATCGAATGACGCAGGTCCAGCATTATTCGAAAACGATACCTTTGCTAGTCCTTCCTTACTCGTTGTCCGCTCGAAGAGCTTAATTTCATCATTGTGTTTAATTTTACACAATTGTTCGTGATGCACTCGATGCTTATCAAGTTCAAAACTATAGATATAGTCATGTTGACCGACTCTGAACTCAAACTCAAACTTCGAAGGATTTTTCTCCAAGGCGCTGTCAAGAAGGAATGGTTGGACGGGGATGTTGCCCCCAGCTGGAACGCCGCCTAACACCATGTCTTTGGCGAAAGCCATTGAAGAAATTATATTAGATTTGCCAGAGGCATTGGCTCCATAAAGGACGCCAGTTTTTAGCAGCCGCAAATCGCTCTTGCGTTCTCGCTTTACGATGTGGCTGGGATGTCGCGTTTTCCTGCTTGAGACCATCGAAAATTCGATCTCGTCCTTAAAGGACAGGAAGTTCTCCACAGTGAAACGAATTAACATGGCAGCCCCTCTCCTTTAGCTGACGGACGGGACGCGATCGTTGCTGCCAGCATTGTAGTGTACGCCACCGCGCTAAAGCAATGGAGATGTGGCATGTGCTCATTCCGCGCTACAATAACCGCCATCATCCGACCACTTCACAAGAAAGCCCAAAGCCCATGACCCTTCCCATCGACAACATCGGACGCTGGCGCTGCATCGGACCCTTCCGCGGCGGACGCGTCGTTACCGTCGCCGGCGACCCCCGCGACATCGGCACATTTTACTTCGGCGCTTGCGCAGGCGGCGTCTGGAAGACGGACGATGCCGGGCAGTATTGGCGCAACATCTCGGACGGCTACTTCAATACCGCCTCGGTCGGCGCGCTGGCGGTGTCGGAAGCCGACCCCAATGTCATCTACGCCGGCACAGGCGAGGCGACCATCCGTATCGATGTTTCGCATGGCGATGGCGTCTACAAATCCACCGACGCGGGCCGCAGTTGGAAGCATATTGGCTTGGGCGACACGCGCCACATCGGCAAGATCCGCATTCATCCGCGTGATCCGGACACGGTCTTGGTGGCGGCGCTGGGGCACGCCTTTGGGCGGAATCAGCAGCGCGGCGTTTTCCGCTCCACCGATGGCGGCGAGAGTTGGGAGCAAGTACTTTTCGTCAGCGACAAGGCGGGCGCGGTCGATCTCAGCATAGACGTCAACAATCCGCGCATCATCTATGCGACGATATGGCAGGCTTATCGCAACTTTCACATGATCAGCAGCGGCGGCGAAGACAGCGGCATCTGGCGCTCGCTGGATGGGGGCGACACTTGGCAGAACATCTCCGATAACAAGGGTTTGCCGAGCGGCATCATGGGCAAGATCGGTATTGCCGCGTCGCCGGCGCAAGCGGGCCGCGTCTACGCCTTGCTCGAGCATGAAGAGGGCGGCATGTACCGCTCGGAAGACTACGGCGACAATTGGCGCTTTGTCGCGCGCAATAATGACATCATCTCGCGCGCCTGGTATTACATGCATTTGACGCCCGATCCGCAAGATCCGGATACGGTCTATGTCAATAACCTGCGTTTCTGGAAGTCGGTCGATGGCGGCAAAACCTATTCCATGATTGGCACACCGCATGGAGACAATCACGATCTCTGGATTGACCCGCAGAATCCGAAGCGCATGGTGCAGGGAAACGATGGCGGCGCTTGCGTCTCGCTGAATGGCGGCGCCACCTGGTCAAGCATCTTTAATCAGCCGACCGCGCAGTTTTATCACGTTGCCGCCGACAATCGCGATCCTTATTTCGTGTACGGAACGCAGCAGGACAACAGCAGCATCGCCGTGCCCAGCCGCAACGAAAAGTCGTCGCTGATGTGGATGGATGGCTTCATCGCCGGCTCGGGCGAGAGCGGCTACATCGCTGTCAAGCCCGATGACGACAACATCATATTTGTCGGCGCCATCGGCAGTTCGCCCGGCGGCGGCAACTGCCTGCAGCGATATGATCACGGCAGCAAGCAGCTGCGACTGGTGACGACCTGGCCCGAGATGACAGCGGGCGAGGCGGCCGCTGATCTCAAGTATCGCTTCGCCTGGACCTATCCCATCGTCTTCTCGCCGCATGACGCGGACACGCTCTACATCGGCGGCAACCAGATCATGAAGTCTACCGACGAAGGGCATAGCTGGCGGGCGATCAGCCCGGATTTGACGCGCGCCGACCCAGCCACGCTCCAGATCACCGGCGGACCAATCAATCGTGACGGCGCCGGCGCCGAAGTCTACGCCACGGTCTTCGCGCTGGCGGAATCCCCGCATCAGCCCGGCCTGCTGTGGGCCGGCTCGGACGACGGTCTCGCGCACATCAGCCAAGACAACGGCGAGACCTGGGAGGACATCACGCCGGCCGAATTGCCCGAATGGTCGATGATTAGCATGTTGGAGCTTTCGCCGCATGATCCGGCGACTTGCTATTTGGCGGCGATCCGCTACAAGCTGGATGATTATGCGCCCTACCTGTTCAAGACCTCGGATTACGGGCAGACCTGGGCGCGCATCAACGACGGCATACGCGATGACGATTTCACGCGCGTGATTCGCTGCGATCCCGAGCGCCGCGGTCTCTTGTACGCCGGCACGGAAACGGGCCTATACATTTCTTTTGATGACGGCGCTAATTGGCAACGCTTTCAATTGAATTTGCCGGTGACGCCCATACACGATCTTCTGGTTAAGAACGGCGACTTGATCGCGGCTACACACGGACGCTCCTTCTGGATTCTGGACGATCTGTCGCGTTTGCATCAGTTGTCCAAGGACCTGCAAGGGCAGAGCGCGCTGCTGCTCAAGCCGCGTGATACGCCGCGCATATTGGAGAGCATAGACGCGCGGCGCCTGGTCGACCAGCCCGGGAAGACCTATCAAAGTTCGACTGGCATCATGGCAGCGTATACGCATACGTACACGCCCGAGAATGTCATTCAGCGGGAGTTTCTTGATTCGGGCGAGAATCTGCCTCGTGGCCTCCACATCAGCTACTATCTTGAGGCTAAGCCCGCCGGCAAGATCACCCTGCGCATCGCCGACGCTGAGGGCGATCTGCTGCGCGAATTTACTAGCATGGACGAAGCGGATCGCCGAAAGCAAAAAGCCAAGCCCGATAGATCGATCGTATACCTGACGGCGCAGGCCGGCTGGAATCGCTTCGTCTGGGACCTGCGTCTGCCGATGTCGCCTGATCTCAATGGCAAGGACCCGCAATTTGAGCGGATGCCGGGCCCAACGGTGACGCCGAGCGCTTATCAGCTCAGCCTGCATGTAGACGGCCAGGCGTCTTCCCAGACATTCAACTTGGTCAAGGACCCGAGCTCGCGCGCCAGCGACGCCGAATTGCAGCGGCAATTTGACCTGCTTGTGGAGATCTACCGCCTGTATTCCGAAGCGACCGAGACCGTCAACGCAATGCGCCGCCAGCGGGATCAGTTGAAGCGCCTGGCGGAACGTCTGGCCGCCGCCGACGAGCATAAGGACCTGGCCGCCAAGGCATCCGCGCTTCGAGACCAGATACTCGAAATCGAGACGGGCATCTTGATTCCTGACTTGCCGGAAGGCTGGGCGGGGCGCTTGAACCAGGGGACGGATCCGCTGCGGCGCTTGAGCGCGCTGCCATCGGTGGTTGCCTTGGGCGAGTTCCCGCCGACGGAGCAAGCCTACGCTGTTTACGAGAAACTGGCGGGTGTGATAAACAGCCGAATGCGCGAATTTGAAGAATTGCGAAGCGCAGCCGTGGCGGAATTCAATCGCATCCTCGCGGAGCGTGGGATACGCCACGTCGGCTAGCGTATGGTATACTCTAGTCGATGCGCGCCGATAAAGGCGAGAACGGCGCAAAGGGACGCATTATGGCGGCTGCATTAAAGACAAGGACAATGGTGGCAGAATACCTCGAATTTGATCGTCGGAGCGACTACAAGAACGAGTACTTTGATGGACAAATCTTCATGATGGCGGGGGCGTCCCCCGATCACAACCTGATACAGACAAGTCTCGTGTCCGCACTTTATGCGCGGATACGTGGAAAAGGCTGCACGGTGTATGGTAGCGATATGCGGGTGAAAGTACGAGCGACAGAATCATACGCCTATCCTGACCTTAGCCTTGTTTGCGGGAGGGCGGTTTATGAATTCAGCCAGCCGGCGACCCTATTGAATCTAAAGATCATTTTTGAAATCCTGTCTCCTTCCTCAGAGCGCAAGGACCGCGTGACAAAGCTGCGGCATTATCGCGAAATCGAGTCGCTGACGGACTACGTTGTGATTTCGCAATCCGGCTATCATATCCAGCATTATTCCAAAGACGCGGACGCTGACTGGCTTGGCATGGAGCTAGTCGGTCCTGGCGCATCTCTGACAATTCGGGACTTGGACTGTCGCATCGGTCTCGTAGAGATTTACGAACAATGCGAATGGTCAAACGAAACCTAGCGCGGTGAAACCATAGGCGCCTGAATCAGCGCCTGCCCAATCGCAATTAACCTCGGAATATCGTCGCTGTTTTCCAAGAGGAGGACGAACGCGAAGGAAGTGTCGTTCGGACGGGTCATGAAACCGGTCAGCCAAAGCTGTAATTCGTCTCCCGACCGAGACCTGGCGATTTGCGCGCCGACATCGCCGGCCGCGGAAACGGGTCCCTCTTGGCGGATGGTCCAGGCCTCCCGCATGATGGTTCGCAGTTTCCGCGCCACATCCGGGCTCAATATCGGCACGGCTGTTGTCGCTTCCGTTGCCGACCGCCAGCGCTCGGCGTCCGGCGGTCGATAGCCTGACCAGATGGTAGGGCTTGCCACGCGGCCGTCGCTTGCGATAGCCGCCATGATTGACGCCAGATGCAAGGGTGTGGTGGTGATATCGCCTTGGCCGTGCAAGGTCCGCAGCTCGCGTAATTCGAAATCTAGCTCATCGGCTGCGGGCGCATGCGGGATCTCGATCGGCTCAGCTTGGGGAAAACCGGCCAGCGTGAATGGCTCATCAAATCTGTATGGCGCCAGCGTTGTGTCCAGGCCTCCGCGCTGATGGGCGAGCCAGTAGGCTTGAAAGGGGGCCGGGCAGCCGTTGCGATAGGCCTCGACAAGCGTGAGTTCGGACGCGTCCGGCTGAGCTAGGCAAGCTACGGTCATGCCGTCTTCCAGGTCAATGGGCGCGTCAGCATTCGGGAAAGACAGGTCAGGATCGAAGCTTGAGCCCAGCGCCTGCGCCAGCAAAAGCGTATACATCGCGCCGCCCAACTGGTAATTTCCCTGCAAGGCGCGGTTGAAAAATGGCTGCCCGGCCGCTTTAATCAGCTCGTCCCACTCGGCATCCAATGTATTGGGATCGTAGCTGGGCAGACTGACTAAAGCCAAGACTTCGCTCGATTGCGCATCCAAGACGACGGCCGCGCCCGAGGCGTCTTCCATTGCTGAAACCAATGCGTCCTGCAAATCCGCGTCGATCGTCAAACGGATATCAGAACCGATTTGGGGCAATTTTAGCACCCGCCGGTTGATGAAGTCGCCTAGCGTCTTCAACTCGCTGGCGCCCGACAAGAGCTCCTCATAAGCGGACTCAGCGCCGCCTACGCCAAAACGCAAGCTGTAATAGCCGACGATGCCATTTGTGGATGGCCTCAGATAGCGCCGCTCGGGGCTGGCGCCGCCTATCGTCGTTAGCGCAAGCGGCTGATGGCGTCGGTCATAAATGCCGCCGCGCCGGATGGCAGCCAGGGCTTCGATCCGTCTCGGATTGTCATCCCGGAGCAGAATCGAATCCCAGCCTGTGATCGCCCAGTATGCCGCCGACAATCCGATCGTCAGCAGGCCCGCGAGGGCGCCGAGAAACAGCCAATGGACGCCGCGCGCGAATCGCGCCTCGTACGTTCTCGTCAAGCGCGCGGATGCTGAATTGGCGGACAGGCGCAGCAGAATGCCGGTCATGGTGAAGCAGACGAGCAAGGAGCTGCCGCCGTAACTGATGAAGGGCAGGGTAACGCCGGTCAGGGGCAAGAGCTTGAGGACGCCGCCCATTATCTGCAAGGCTTGCGCGACTATCATCATAGTTAATCCGACAGCCAGCATTCTGTGAAAGCCGCGGCCGGATTGGCACAGACCGATCGAAAGCCCGCGATAGGCAATTAGAGCAAAGCAGCTCAATACGCAGACAACGCCTAGCAGACCCCATTCTTCCGCCAGCGCCGCGAATACAAAGTCGGAATGCGCCAGTGGAATATAGGCTGCGGAGCCAAGGCCGACGCCCGCGCCAAATATGCCGCCCGCGCCAAATGCCATGAGGCTTTGCACGATCTGATAGGCGCGCCCGGCGGCTTCGGGCCAGGGATTCAGCCATATATCCACGCGCAGCTTAACGACGTCAAAAAGGTGATAGGCGACCAAAGCCGCGATCAATACCAGCAGCGCGCCGCCAATCGGGATTCGCCCGTCGCCGCTGCTCAAATACATGAGCAGGAAGAAGACCACAAAGAAGAGCATGGCTGCGCCAAGATCGCGCTGCCAGACGAGAATCAATAGAGACAGGAGCCACATGAGCAACATGGGACCCAAGAGTCGTGGCGAAAAACGAAGCCGAAGTCCGGTCTCATTGGCACGGGAGCGGGGCGCCGCGCTGCCTTCGCTCAGGTAACTGGCCATGAAAGCGACCAAGAGAATCTTCATTATTTCAGAGGGTTGGAAATAGAGGGCGCCAAGGCTGAGCCAAAGGCGCGGCGCATTGGCGAAACCGGAGGGATTGCTGCCGAAGGCGATGGTGGCCAGCAGAAGCAGCAGCGCGAGCAGCAGGGCGACATAACGATAAACGCGAAGCCAGCGCAGCGCATACGGGGTAGCAGCCGCGAATAGCAGGGCGGCGACGCTGATTATCAACCACAGGGTTTGACGCTCGGCAAAGGGCGGCGCCAGGCGTTGGATCGCTACCAGCCCCCAGCCGCTAAGGAAGATAACCAGCGGGAAGAGCAGCGGATCGCGCGCTGGCAGGCAACGCTTCAAGACAGCTGTGCCAATTAGCGCGCAGGCCATCCAGGCTGCAAGCGCTATCCACGGGGCGCGCTGCGCTGGGCTAGCCAATTCGATAGCAGCCATTCCAGCGAAGATCGGGGCGGCGGCCAAGATGAGAAGCAGGTAATGGCGGCGCCCGATTGCGGGCAATGCCGAGTCCAGCCTCATCGTCCGACCGCTTTAATTGACATCAAGAGCCAGCGCGCGCGCCAGGATTGGGCGCAGCTTTTCGATCATGCGCGGGTCCATAGCGGCGCGCTCGGTCGCCAGGGCTGCATCGAGCGCGGTATGCGCTGGCGCAACGTGGTCTTCATCAAGCTGCGCAATCGCCTCGACCAAAGCCTCTTCCACGATCGCGATATTCTTCTGCAGCGTCTCAATCACCATGTCCGACGTGACGGCTTCTTCCTCTTCATGCCAGCTGTCGTAATCCGTCACGTGGGCGAGGGACGCGTATTCCATTTCGGCTTCTCGCGCTAGGAAGGCTTCGGGCGCGGCGGTCATGCCGATGAGGTCGCAGCCCCAGGCGCGGAACAGGACACTCTCGGCGCGCGTGGCGAAGCGCGGCCCGTCTTCAATCAAGAAGATACCGCGGCGATGGACGCGGCCGCCGACCGACTCGACGGCAGCGGCAATGATGCCGCGCAGATATTCGCTCATCGGGTCGGCAACGGAGACATGCGCCACGATGCCATCCTCAAAGAATGAGCGCGGGCGTGTGTATATGGTGTAATCGATGATCTGGTCGGGCGTGACGATATGGCCTGGCGCAATCTGTTCACGCAAGGAGCCAACCGCGTTCACGGCGATGACGAAGCGGACGCCCAGGGTTTTCAGCGCGTAGATGTTTGCGCGATAAGGCAAGGTAGATGGCGAAAGGACATGCCCCTCGCCGTGCCGCGGCAAGAAGGCGACTCTTTTCCCGCGCAGGCTGCCGATGCGGATGGCGCCGCTCGGCTTGCCAAAGGGCGTATCGGTGTCGATGGTCTCGACATCGGATATCGCCTCCATATTGTATAAGCCCGAGCCGCCAATCACGCCGATTTTTGTCGTTTCCATCGTTCGTCTCCTTGTGCTCGCTGAAGTCTTGCTTCCGGGCTTCATCTATTTAGAGGCGGATTTAGCGCGCTAGCTCGGTCGCTTCCCGCTCCAGCGCCAGGCGGAAGCTGATTGCGCCAATTCCGATGACATCGCCGTCCGCGAGAATCGAGCGCCCCTCAATCGCCGCCTCATTGAGACGGGTTCCGTTGCGGCTGCGCCGATCTTCCAGCCACCACGTCCCTTGCTCCAGCGTTATGCGCGCATGCTCGGCGCTAGCGAAGTCGTCGCTGACGACAATCGTGTTGCTGGCCGATCGGCCCAAGGTCGTAATCGGTCGCAATGGATGGTGAGCGACTTCGCCTCCCGGCTCGTCATAGCCCCCCGACACGCGCGTCAGCCAGCCGTAGGTCTCTGGCGGCGCTTGCAGTTGACGGTCGACCTGGCGCAGCCCGCGCCACACAATCAAGAAGAGCGCCAGCATAAAAGCTAGCAAGCTCAAGGCCGCCAGTACACGCAGGCTGAAGATGATTAACTCGGCGCTCACGCTGTCGACCTAGTGCGGCGGCAAGGGCTGAGTGTCTCCGTCGAGACCGGGCGGCGCCCCTTCTACTGAAATGGCGACCATTCTCTTGGTCGGGTCGCCCGCTGAAGGGCTGTGTTCGGCGCATATTCTGACTTGTCGCGCAGCCAGAGAATCGTTTGGCAACACATGGATTTCGGGCGCGGAATAAAGTTGCAAGCCCGCTGCCTGACAGAGCTCGGTGACGAGAGATGCCAGCCGCGCGCTAAGATCTGGCATTTGCTCCCGAAGCTGGCGCTCATTTTGCGGATGCACGTAGATGCGATACCGATCGGGGGCGACGCGAACGGCGCTTGTTTCGCCAGCCGGATGCGCTCGGTCGTCCAGAGCGCGCAGCAGCAATATGGCGATGTCGCGCGCGCTTGGCTTGCCGCTGAATAACCGGGCGATAGCGCCTTCTACCAGCGCCTCCAGCCGACCTTCGAGCTTATGTATTGTGTTTGCGCTCATGCCCGCATTATAGACGAGAGGCCAAACAGGGCAAACAGGAAAGCGGCGGCTTTGCGCAAGCGGCGAAACAAAAAAGCGACGGCGCTGGACCGTCGCTCTTGTTTTGCCCTGATGGCGGCGCTGGGGTTTTTGCGCTCAACCGCGCGGTATATAGTCCAACCAGGAGTCAAAGATTTCGAAGCTGTCGCTCTGCTGGTCGCGCAGGGACTGCGTCAATAGGTCAAGCTCCTGTCGCTTTGCCCGCTCCAACTGAAATTCGATGTCGGCGCCGCTGCGCGCTTCTTTGCTGCGGACCTGCAAGATGTGATAGCCGAATTCGCTTTCAATGGGTCCCACCAGTGTGCTGAGCTCCGCTTCTTCGATCGCCTGGCGGAACTCGGGCACGTAGTTGCCGACGTAAGCCAGGCCCAACTCGCCGCCGCGCGATCCGCTGCCGCTGTCCGTCGATAGGGCGCGCGCCAGGGCGGCGAATGATTCGCCTTGCTCCAGCGCCTGCAGCGCTTGCTGGGCGGTTTCTTCGTCTTCTACTAGGATGTGACGCACATCGGCGTATAGCAGACTGCCGTCGTCGGGAACGAGCTCGTCGGCGAGCAAGCCTTCCAGCGCGAGGCGCTGAAAGAATCCGTCCAGCGTTTCGGCAGCGACGCCGACGCGATCGAAGTAGGCGCGGTAATCTTCTTCATTCTGTTGGAAGTTTTGGCGTACTTCTTCGGCGCTGAGCGTGGGCTCGACGACGGTCGGCTGCGGCGTCACCGTCGGTTCTGACGCGGTCGCTTCCATGGTCGCGGCCGGGTCAAGCGTCGGCGTCGGTTCGGGCGTGTTGGACGGCGTCGGCGACACAACGGGCGTGGGCGTGATTGTCGGCTCGGTCGTGGCTGTCGGCTCGACGCCGATCAGCGCGACTTCCGTCGGGTCAAAGCCGAAGTATTCTTCTACGGATCGGCGCAAAGCCGCTTCATCGATGCTGATGTTGCGCGCGGCCGCCTCTTGCGCCAGCAGCCGATCATCAACCATATCGTTGATCACGCGCAGTCCGAGCTGGTCGGGTACGTTGACTTCGCTGATCCAGGTCTTGTATGGCTCCTGCTGCGCGAGCTGCTGCGTATCGAAGCCGGACGATTGCAGCTGGTTGAGCTGAAGCAGCAGCCGATTGCGTTCCAGTTGGTATTGCTGGCGGAATTCCCGCACGGAAACCTCATCGCCGTTGACTACAGCCACCGCCTGATTCGGCACGATGAGCTGTTCAATGGCGAAGGTGATGGCGACAAGCGAAGCCAGCACAGCGACAACAGCAATGACGCCGCGAATCACCCACTTCTGCAGCTGTTCTTCTTTATCGGCGCGGCTGACGTAGGAGGTGTCGCTCTGGCCTGGCGGCAGGGCATCGCCGCCGGGTCCCGCATCGGCCGCCTGCGATCTGCGCCGCCTGCGTTTGGGCGCGCCGGTCGTTAAAGCCTTCTTCGACATAACTGCGTTAGCTCCTCGGGTGGCACTCTGCTGGCGACAGCGGCGCGAGTTTCCACGTTGCCCGCTGTGACGACCGGATTCGCGGCAATGATTGCGCTAGTCGGCAACGACATAGGGCAGCAAGGCGAGATGGCGGGCGCGCTTGATTTCACGCGAAAGCTGGCGCTGGCAGCGCGAGCAATTGCCGGTTTGTCGCCGCGGCTTGATCTTGCCGCTCTCATTGAGGTAACGCGAGAGCATGTCAATATCTTTGTAGTCGAAGCATCTGCCCTTGGGGCAATAGGTGGTTCTGCCGCGGCGGCGCCGTCCCCGGCGTCGGCCATGCGGCCCGCCGCGTCGACCAGCCGAGCGCTCGGGCGCGGGCCTGGCTTTTCTCTGCGTCTGTCCGCCTGTGGGGTTGTCACTCACGATTGGTTTTCTCCCTACCTGCTCTTAGGACATGGCCTGCTGGCGCTGGCTGCGCTGAAACGCTTTCCGACTGCTTGCCGGCCGCAATCAGGCGCTCAGCTTTACTTCGCCTTCATCTCGAACCAGGAGGTAGCGAAGCACGGGTTCAAATAGCTTCAGTTCGGTCTCCAGCTCGTTGATATGGTCGGGCTGAATTGCAGCGCGGATCAGCACGTAATGGCCCTCGCGCTGTCCCCCGATTTGATAAGCCAGGCGGCGCCGGCCGAATATTTTGCGGTCGACGCTTTTGACGGCGCCATTGTCGCCGAGTTCGATGTAACTAATCACCTGGTCGATTGCTTGGTTGACTTCTTCATCTGAGGGCAAAATGCGGACGATGAAGGTGAGTTCGTAATCTCTCATGAATCTGCCTTTCCTCGGATCAAAGCCTCGCGCATAGAGGCGGCGCGAAGCGGAAAGCTGTCTTTCAATTGTAGAAGCGCCATGCTAGCGGAGGCGGACGCGTTTTGCAATGGTGGTTTAGGCGGCGGTCTTGCGAGCCGCTTCCAGCGCCAGTCTTGAGCTGGCGACGCAGAGCGCGACGATCAGCCAGAACCAGGTAATCGACGACTGGAAATCGAGGCGAAAGAAATAGAGATCGGCGATCTGATTGACCAAGCCCGTGAAGAGCGCCGCATGGAATCCCAGGTGAATGGCGGCGACATCCGGATTTGTTTGGGCGTAGCGCCAGGCTCGCCGGCCGTAGGCGAAGACGCCGCCCATCGCCAGCAAGAAGATGACGACGCCGGTCAAGCCGATTTGGTTGGCCATCATCAAATACATATTGGCGACATCGGTATAGATATCGATGTCGGGCGTGCCCGTGAAGCCAACGCCCACCAGCGGATAGCGGCCGATTAGCTCAAGCGAGTCCGTCCATTCGTCGATGCGCATTTTCGTCGCCAGGTCGGCGCCTTGAAACGCTTGCGACAGCCGGTCCAAATAGGCTTGCGTCTGCGGCAAGAGAAGAAAGAGCAGGCTCCCAGCGATCAACACCGGGATCAGACGGCGGTAGCGAACGAGAGCGATCATGAACATGCCGGCGCCCCAGGCGAGGAATGAGGCGCGCGACGCGGTCAAATACAGGGCGATGGCGACCGCCCCGAAGATAGCCAGCGTCAGCCAGCGCCAGCGGAGCGCTGGTTTGCGAGCGACTATTTGCGGCGCGATCAAGATGGCGGCTGTCGCCAAGGCGCCGCCCAGCGCGTTGGGGTCGACCCAGGTGCCGATCGCGCGCTCAGCCAGAGCCGGATTGTCTTCAATGTAGCGAATGACGCCGCCAGCCGGATATCCGATCCGCGACAGCCGGACGAGCAGCGCCTCAGCCAATGAATCCGGCGCGAGATACAAGCCGATCGCCAGCAGCGCCTGACAGCCGATCGCCAACAAGATAACCAGGACCAGCCGGCGCAGCACTAGCGGATCACGCAAAAGATCGGTGAGGATGAAGACCATGCCAATGCTCAGCAGCGTTTCGGCGAATTGACGGATCTTGGCCGGGGTCGGGCTGGCGTGGCGCAATCCGAGGGCAAATGCGAAGACGAGCCACATCACGTAGACGATGATCAAGGCGTGGACGGGCGCCAGCTGCAAGTCGCCGCGCCGACCGGTCATCCACTGAAACAGGTAAACCAGCAGGAATGCGGCCAGCGCCAAATCGAGCAGGGTGGGCGTGATGGCGATCTTGACCGGGAAGACGCCAAAGGGAACGAGAAGTACGATGCCGATAATGGCGTAGAGCGCCATGCTGATGTTGGTGATGACGTAGAGCCCGGCCAGCAATCCCACGATGCCGGCGATCGCCAGCCAGGGACCAAGGAGCGCGATCAGCAAGCCCGTGCCGGCGCCGAGAACGCCAATGCCAAAGCCCACGGCGAGCGCGTATTGACGGCGGTCCAGTTGACTGATCCAGATTTGCAAGCCGTTAGCCGCGCGCATGTTTCATCTCCGCCAGAACGCGAGCAGGCTGAGTAGCGTCAGTCCGAGCCAGACGCCAAGACTAAGGCTCAAGCCGAGTGTGTATGTCGCTGGCGCGAACTTCAGGCTGAGCGTGTGGCGCCCGGCGGGAATCTCCACCGCGCTCAGCCCAGCGTAGGCGCGGATGATCTCGACGGCTTCGCCATTCAAGCTCGCAGCCCAGCCCGGATAGTGCGGCAGTGAAATCGATAGAATGGCGTTCTGCGGCGTATTGACCTGTAGCACGATTTCCTCGGGTTTGAATGTCGTTATGTCGACGCTTCCCCTAGTTGGTCCGCCGGATAAGGCGAGCGAAACAGGCCGCTGCGCCACGATCTTGTCTCGCGCATGATAGCGAGGGTCAGCTATTAATTCTAGCGCCCAGGCGTCGCTGTCAACCACGTCTGCGTCATGGTAGAGTAGCGCGAAGGGCCTGGGATCGGCCAACCTGTGCAGGTAGACCGGGCCATCCCGATCCGTTCCGCGTCCGACCAGTTCAGTTGGCGCGGCAAGCGATTTGGCGCCGCTGAAGACGTACTTCACGGCGAATAGCTCCCAAGCCAGCGGATTGTTGACATAGTCGCGATAGATGATGGCGGCGGGACCTTTCAGAAACAGCGGGCTGATGCCGCGCATATCCATGAGGCCGTAGAGGCTGCCGAGATTGTCGCGCAGACCGCGGAAGCCATCGACGCGAAACGGCTGCCCCTCTTGATCGTCCAGGACGGCTTGGACCAGCGGCGGCGGCGTCATGGCAAGCTGTTCGCTGGCTGGCACGGAATCAAAGTTGGCCGGATGATCAATGTTGACGGTTAGCAGCTCGAAGGCGATCAACAGGATCAAAGCAAGTTGCAAGACGGTTCGCTGCGGCTGGCGTAGAAAGGCGCGTAAAATGGCGTATAAGACGGCGGCGATGAGGGCGCTGCGCGCGGCGATTTCGAATAGCTCGCTCCATTTGTCTGCATCAGCGTGCCAGGCGAGGAAGAGCCCGAAGGCGGCAATGACCAAAAGCGCTGTGATTCGGAACCAATATCGTAGCGCCCGCTTCCGATGGGCCTGATTCGACCAGTTGCTTATTGCGGCGATGCCCAGAGCGGCCAGGACAGCCAGACTGATGGCGACCAGCAGAGCGGCGCGTTCCTGTCCGCGGAAAAATCGCAGACCCGGAATCAGATTGTAGCTGGCGTAGTACAAGGCGCTGTTGGCGCCCAGGCTGTGCAGCAGGGCAACGAAGGCCACGACTAGCCAGAATCGGCTTTCTCGCGCGCGGCTGACGACGGCGACCGCCGCGAAGAATAGCGCCGGAAGCCCAACGTAAAGCGGCGACCATTGGCTCACCGAGCCGGGCAAGATCAACTGGGCAATATCGCGAAATGGGAAGCCGTTGCCTTTGGCGGCAAAATCCAGACCTTCGCGCGTCGTATGCAGCAGGTACTCGATGCCAGGCAATAGCGTCACGGCTGATGCGCCGAAAGCGATCAGGCCCAAGAGCGCGAGTCTCAGGACGAACGCGCGCCAGCCAACACGGTGACTGTAGCAGCGATAAGCCAAGTAGGCGGCCGCCAGATAGGATGCGAACCAACTGGTCTGCGGATGCCCGGCCAGCCAGGACAAACCCAGAGCGCAGCCAGCCAGCGCCAGGAAGCGCGGCGCAACCCGCCGGCCGCGAGTCGCTTCAAGGATGCCCAGCAGCGTCAAGGGCAGCCAGGCGGCCGCCTCCAAGACAGCCAGTTGCAGGGGCGGATAACCGGCCGTGTAGCCGCCATAGCCGATAATCAGCGCCGCGGCCAGCGCAGCCGGGCGGCTCAATTCATTGCCCAAGGTTAAGCGGCGCGCGAAGCCATACATCAGCAGGGTGAAGAGCAGGACGTGCGCGGTCATCTCCAGCTGGAGCGCGTTGTATCTCCAGCCGCCGGCCAGAGCGCTAAGCCCGATCGTGATCCAGCGCGGGGGATAAAAGACGGCTGCTTGCGTGTCGGCGATGAAGGGCAAGCCGCCGTTATTGTAGGGATTCCATAGCGGGAGCTCGCCTCGCGACAGCCGTTCATACTGATAAGCGCCAAAGGCTACGAACTGGCCCGAAAAGTCGCCTTGCTTCAGCGACGCTTGATCGGCCGCGACCGGTGTGAAGAGACGCCAGAAAAAGAGCAGCCACACCAGGATCAGGGCGGCGACGGCTTGAAAGTCGTCATTCTTCGCCAGTCGATGGAGGCGCGTCATAGAGTCGTTCCGTCAATTGAAGGACTGGAAGAAGTCGACCGTTTCATGCGCGATCGCGTCCCAGTCGAAATGCGCGCTAAGCTGCGCCGCGCCCTGACGCAGGCGCTTCAATTGGTCGCTTTCACGCATCAAGCGGGCGATCGCGTTTTCGATGGCCTCAGGCGAATTCGCCGGAACGAGCCATAGATTGGACGCGTGCTGGAAGACTTCGACCTTCACAGCAGGTTCGGTGGTAAGGATCGCGCAGCCATTGTGAATTGCCGCGATCAAACTGCTGCGCCGGAAGGAGGCGCCGTCGGTAAATGGCAGCGCCATCAAGTCGACGGCTTGGAAGCAGGCAGCCGCTTCCTGCTCGGTCAGGTATCCGGTCCACGTGACCAAATCAGTCAGTCCCTGCTGTCGGATGCGTTGTTTCAGCCGCTGGAGGTAGGCGGCGTCCTCGTCATTATCGACTGTGTTTTTCCCGCCGCCGAATAAAATCAGCCGCCAATCGCAGCCGCGCGCGCGCAGTCTCGCCAGCGCTTTGATCAGATAATCCAGCCCTTTGACCGCCTTGATAAAGCCGAAATATCCTAGGACAAAGGTATCAGCTTCCGCGCCTGCGCGCTGACGCCAGGCGGCGGCTTCGCGCTCTTGTCCGGGCGCGCTAGGCACGCTGCTGCCCAGCGGAATGAGGCGCCGACGCGGCAGGGCTTGCAGCCGCAAATTGTCTTCCTGATTGGTCACGATGACGCCGGCCGATGAACGCGCCAGTCGCATGACGATCCAGTCGCGCAGGGGTCCTGCTTTGGGAAAAAGGTAGGGATGGCGCAGATCATGAAAGGTCGTGACGACCGGCGCCTGCAGAAAAGCCGGCAGAAAATGAACGAAGGGCGACATGTCATAGGCGGCCGTCTGAAACTGTAGATTGACGATGGTGATGCCGCAACGGCGCACCCAGGCTCTGATCGCGGGGATGCAAGCCGGTCCCCAGCTGCTGATAACGCTCAGCTCCAGCCCCCCGCTCTTGGGACCCGCTCGGCTGAGAACGTAGACATCGTCGCCCAGATCGACGAGTCGCTCCCCCAGAATACGCGTAAAATCGCCGACGCCCCCGGGCATGGGGGGGAACTCGCCGCTGATCAGTCCAATCCTCATAGCCTCGCCTTCAAGCCGCTGCGCAGCACCTGCCAATAAACGCGCAGGCGTTGGGCGCGCAGCCGTCGCTTGTGCCCCAGCGCGCCTTTGACCGCCTCCAGGCAAAACTGCCAGGCGAATTGCAGAAGCAATGCGCCGCGCAGAATGAGGTAATGCCCCTCCCCATGATACTTGCGAAAATATCGGAGTTTGCTGGTATGGAAGTGGAGCTGCTTGCGGGCGGCCGCTTGCTCGCTGCTTTTGCCGCCGTGATGCGTGATACGGGCGCCGCCGTGGTAATAGACGCGCCAGCCGGCCGACTTTGCGCGGCGACAATAATCGAGTTCTTCCGAGTACATGACGTAACCCTCGTCGAGCCCGCCAATAGATTCGTAGACGGCGCGGCGCAGCATCAGCGCGGAGCCTTGCGCCCAATCCACTTCAAGCACATCATCGTCTCGCTCGTCGAGCAGCCGATACTGCCGCTCCACAGATGCGGGCGCCCACGCCGATAGCCAGGTGCTTTCGAAGATGCCGGTCGCCAGCGTGGGGAAGCGGCGCCGCGTTGATTGATGGCTGCCGTCGCTGTTAAGCGTGTGCGGACCCAGGATGCCGATCTCGGGGCGCCTGATCATAAACGCGATCATTTTGCCGAGGGCGTCCGCGCAAACTTCCGTGTCCGGATTGAGCAGGAGCAGATAATCGCCGCGCGCGCGCTGTAGCCCAAGATTGTTCCCGCGCGTGAAGCCGATATTCTCGCCTTGAGCCAGCAAAGTTGCAGCGGGATACTTGTCGCGCACCAGCTCGGCGCTGCCGTCATCGCTGGCCGAATCCACCACGATGACTTCGAGGCTGAACTCGTCTTTATCGCTGAGAGGGATCCTGCGCTCCGCGAGATTTAGACTCGCCAGGCATTTGTCCAGCAGCTCGCGCACATTCCAACTGACGATGATAACTGAGAGCTCAATCAAAGCGCGCTCCCTCAAGCGGTCCTACACTGGGCAGTTTAACAGCCTTTCGCCGAATTCAAGAGCGCCCGCCGGCGGAAACGATCAGTCGATGGGCAGGGCAAACAGCCGTTCCGCATTTCGCGTCGTCTGGCGAGCCATTTCTTCCGCTGATACGCCATGCAATTCAGCCACTTTGTCGTTGATATAGCGTACGTATGCTGGTTCGTTGCGTTTGCCGCGGCGTGGCTGTGGCGCCAGGAAGGGAGCGTCCGTCTCGATCAGGAGGCGATCGACGGGGACGCGCCGCGCAACCGACCGCAGTTCCTCCGCGTTCTTGAACGTAATCGGACCCGTGAAGCCAAGATACAAGCCCAGCGCGAGCGCGCGTTCTGCGATATCAAGGGCGGCGGAAAACGAATGCAAGACGCCGAGCCGTCCGCGCAATTTCGCCGGCGCCCCGGGCGCCCAGTCTGCCAGAATCTTCATCAGGTCAGCGCTTGCATCGCGGTTGTGGATGATCACCGGCAGTTCTAGCTCGATCGCCAGCTCCAGCTGCGATTCGAAGGCGCGCCACTGCTGGGCTTGCGGGCTCTTCTCCCAATAATAGTCGAGCCCGATTTCGCCGAGCGCCACCACCTTGGAAGCGCCCGCAAAACGACGCAGCGCGTCCAAGACCGAGTCGTCAAATTCAGCGCTGCTGTTGGGATGGATGCCGACGGCGGCGAAGACGCCATCAAATGACGTGGCCAGCTCAAGCGCCTGGCGACAGCTCTCCAAGTCTATGGCTGGGACGATGACGCGATTGACGCCGGCGCCTCGCGCGCGCCGCAGCACCTCGTCGCGGTCGGCGTCGTAGCGGTGGAAATAGAGATGGCAGTGGGTATCGACCAGGTCCATCAGATGACCTGACTGGGATTGTCGCGCAGCTTCTTCAGGTCAGCTTCGACCATCATGCCGATGAGTTCTTCAAATCCGACTTCGGGCGCCCAGCCCAGCGCCCGCTTGGCTTTGGATGGGTCGCCCACGAGCAGGTCCACCTCGGCGGGCCGCATGAATCGCTGGTCTTGCATGGCGTAGTCGCGCCAGTTGAGCCCGACGTGAGCGAAAGCGACATCGAGCAAACGCTCGACTGAATGCGTCTCGCCGGTCGCGATGACGAAGTCGTCAGGTTCATCCTGCTGCAGCATCAGCCACATGGCGCGCACGTAATCGCCGGCGAAGCCCCAATCGCGTTTGGAATCAAGATTGCCGATGCGGATTTCGTTCCCCAGTTCCAGCTTGATCTTGGCGGCATGATACGTGACTTTGCGCGTGACAAACTCCAAGCCCCGGCGCGGCGATTCATGATTGAAGAGGATGCCGCTGCAGGTGAAAAGGTCATAGCTTTCGCGGTAGTTCACCGTTATCCAGTGAGCGTATACTTTCGCCACGCCGTAGGGACTGCGCGGGTAAAAGGGCGTTGTCTCCTTCTGCGGCACCTCGCGCACTTTGCCGAACATTTCGCTGCTGGAAGCTTGATAGAAACGGATAGCCGGATTCACGGTACGCAGCGCTTCCAGCATGCGCGTCACGCCTAAGCCCGTGATATCGCCGGTGAAGACTGGCTGATTCCAGGACGTAGGCACGAAGCTTTGCGCCGCCAGATTGTACACCTCGTCCGGTTCGACTGAACTGATGGCGGTGATCAAGCTGCTCAGATCGCCCATATCGCCCTGGATAATTTGCAGTTGGTTCTGAATATGCTGGATGCGTTCATAGCGTACGGTGCTGGTTCGACGCACCATGCCGTAGACATCGTAGCCTTTGCCCAGCAGAAACTCGGCGAGATAGGAGCCATCCTGTCCGGTGATGCCGGTGATCAAGGCTTTCTTCGTCATCAATCGCTTCCCTCAGCTTGCGCTTTGTCGCGCGCGGCAATCTTCTAGGACATCGCGCAAAGTCTCTTCAAAAGTCAGCTCGGGCTTCCAGCCGGTATCGCGCCTTAGCTTGCCCGCGTCGCCACGAATCTCCGGCACATCGACTGGGCGCAGGCGGGCCGGATCCTCGCGAATTTCGATTTCAATCTCCGTCAAGCCAAGCAAGGTGTTGAGCAGGCGCCCGATGCTACGGGCGACGCCGGAGGCGATATTATAAGCTTCGCCGGGCTGGCCCCGGTCGACAATCAATTGATAGGCGCGGACGATATCGCGGACATCGGTGAAGTCTCGCTTGGCGGCCAGGTTGCCAACGTATATAACCGCATCCTGCTGGCCGTCCTCAATAGCGGCAATCTGGCGGGCGAAGGCGGGCGCGACAAAGCGGTCATTCTGGCCGGGACCAATATGATTGAATGGACGCGCGCGCATAATGGGCAGGTCATGGCTCAGGTAATATTGCAGCGCCAACATGTCCTGGGCGACTTTGCTGACGCTGTAGGGATTGGTCGGGCGGATCGCCGTCTCTTCGTTCAGCGGCAATTGACTGGACTCAACGGCGCCATAGATTTCGGCCGAACTAACGACGAGTATGCGCGGGCGGATTTCCAGCTCCAGGCAGGCTCTTATGATGTTGAGTTGGGCGCGGATATTGTTCTCAAGCGTTTCCCACGGGTCTTCAAAGGAGCGCGGCACAAAGGCTTGCGCGGCCAGATGATAGATGGCGCTCGGGCGACAGCTGGCCAGCAGGCTGCGCGTTTGTTCAAAGCATTTCAGATCGACCAGTCGCTGATCGGCAACCGCCTCGTGGACAGATTCGCTCGGGAAGAGCGTCGTACCTGTCAGGCTTGCGCCCGGCTGCGCCCGGCCGATTTGCGCCGACAGATGGCGGCCCACAAATCCGCCCGCTCCCGTGATTAGAACGCGCAATGCCGGCAGCCTCGCGCTGGGAAATGCCCGGACGCCGCCGCGATCAGAAGGCTCCGATCGGTCGTCATATTGCTGCAACTTTCTCGCGCTGATTGTAAGACGCAACTTGCGCCATTATAATCCATTGACCATCGTCCGCCAGAGCAAAGCGGTTCAGCCGCCCCGACAGTAGGTCCATATCGGTCGCAAGCGTGCGTCAGCGGCGCCGGGAACCGGGCAGATATCGCCACGCCCCGAGAGGATTGCGCGGTGGCGGATGACCGCAATATCGAATCGCCGGCGAGCGCTACCCCGTTGGGTTGCCGACGTTGTCGTGCAGCGGCAACGAGCCTTCGATGTAGCTGCGATGGTAGAAACGGCCCCGCAGCAGAAGCGTCACGTAGCGGGCGGCGATCCAGCCATCCTGATCTTCGTAGCTGGTTTTGAGCCATTCCCCGCTCTGCGTGATGCCGCTGATCGGGACTTTCGCGCCGGCTGGAATTCCAGCGAGCGATTCGGCATTTATGCTCGGTTGGCGGCGCAGGTGAAGCATGGCGCCGGGATCAAGCCGGACTTCGCCAACGATGCCCTTCATCATGTCGTCTGTGGGCGGGATCGGCGTGGGGCCCGCGCCTTCAGCGCTGCGTTTGCTGCCGCGCATTAGGTCGCTAACGGTCGGCGCGACGGTTTCGTCGAGCGCGCGCAAGGTTCCCAGCTGAACCGGTTCCTCATTGAGCAGCAACTGCACGTAGGCAGCGCTCACCCAACCGCGGATAATCTGGTCCACGTTGTTATGATAGTCCGCGTACACCCAGTCCTCGTTCGCGTCCAGCCCAATCAATCGCAGCTCGGCCTCGGGCGGCAGCAGCGTTATCGCCTCGCTGCCGAGGTCGTTGGCCATGCGCATATTCAGCATCGCGCCCGGATTGAGGCCCCACACGCGCGCCGAAACCGAATCCGCCAGCGAAGGCGGCTGCATATCGGAATTGCTGTTGGCGCCAGCGCGGTTCTGGCGCACCATCGGCAGGCTGGCCAGCCGCTGTTCAGCGCCCGTTTCATCGTACACTTGCAGATAATGCGCGTTGACCCAGCCCGTGTGCGCCCCGCCATCCGCTCCGTAGTAGACAACAAAAAGCCAGGTATCAGCCGGCGCCAGGTCTTGCGCCGGGTAAAGCGCGGCCGCGGGATCTGTCCTGTATTCGCTGAGGTCTAGCGGCAGTTCGGGCGCGTCGTCGGGGTAGAATTCGGACGGACCGCGCCGTCCGAGCACAATCAAATTGCTCGCCCCGGGCAGCAGGCCCAGCGAGAGCGCGTCGCTCGATGGATATTCGCGCAAGTGCAACCGCGCGCTCGGAGCCAGATCGACGACGGCGTAGGGGCTGATGGCGACGATCGGCAGACCGATTTCCGCAGGCGCCTCCGGCTTGTCAGGCGGATCTTCGTCAGCAGGAGCAGTTTGTTCAGGGGGATCCTCGGCGCCAAGCGCATCCGGTTCAACTTCGGCGGCGCTATCGGCCGGAGCTTCCACAGCTGCTGCCTTGATGGATTGCGCCGCAGCGTCCGTCTCTTCAGGAGCGCTCGGCTGTTCCTCAATAGTTGGTTCGTCCTTATCGGCGACCGCGCTTTCCATCGAGGGCGATGCCGCGCCGACGCCGCGCAGCAAGCTGGTCTCAACGATCAAGAGGCTGGGCGCGGAAAACGCGCTGCCAGCTAGGGCGATCAGGTTGTAGTAGGCGCCGGCGTAAAAGTGGGTGGGCGGCACGTCGACCGTTCCGCGGTCTTCGCCAATTTGAAGGATCATCGACAGAGCCTGTTTGCCGGGCGCGATGCGGGCGGGTCCCCCAGTCTCGCCGTAGCGTACATCGGCCGCAACGATGGCGCCGCTGTCCAAGCGCAAGCGGCTAACCACACTTTGCGGCACGGCGTTAATGAGGTTGACGACGGCTGCTGACGCGTTCAGGTCTCGTAGCGAGTCTTTGTAGCTGAAGACATTCAGGTTGGCGGGCGAACCCATTACCGCGACCGTCTGCAATTGCTCCGCGCCGACGACCAAAGGCAGCGACGAAATCACGGTTCCCGCGAGGCTCAGGGTCAGCTGATGGGCGCCGCTGGGCAGGGCAATGTGCTCTGAGGGCGAGGCGAAAGCGAGCGCCGGTATGATCATCGTGCCGTTTATCTTGAGATCGACGGACGCCGCTCCCTGGACGGCGTGCGCGAAGCGTACGCGCCCACTCCGCGCCTCACCGTCGACAGCGGCGGCCGCGCTATGCATCTGCGGATCGCGAATGGTCCCGTGAATCACGAGAAGGCCGCTCGTGCCGGCGGCCGCGCTCACACTGAAGTCGCGCTGCACAGCGCCAGCATCGTTGTCAGACGAACGTACGCTGAACTCGATGGCAGCGGCGGGCAATTCAATGGGTCCGTGGGCTGAACCCGGCGCAAGGTTTTCAACCGCAAGCCCCTCGTTTTGGACCGCGCTGATATCGACTGCTGATCCCTCTCGGAGCGCGTTCACAATCAGGAGGCGCGACAGGCCGAATTCCAGCGGGCTCAAGTCTTCAGCGAGGACATCCACCTGTAAATCAGCGGTGGATGATAAGACCAGCGTGGTGGCTTCGGTCTCTAAACTGATGCTTTGCTCAAGCAGCTGCGCGGTCGTCCCCGCCACAGTTGCCCTAAGCAGGGCTTGCCCCCCCGGCAAACTGAAGTAGGCGGAGTCCTCGCCGTAGGACAGGTCGGCGACAGCCAGCTCTCCATTGAGGTAAATATCCATTGCCGGGCTTCCCGACGCGACATGGATGACGCGCGCGCGCGACATGGTCTGCCCGAGGGAGACGCCCGAGAACATCGCTGCGCTAAGAAATAGGATTAGCAGCGATGCGATTTTTCTTGTAACGGTCATAGGCTCTAACTCCGATCCCTGTGATTCGCCAGGCGGGCTATCCTCGTCGGCGCAAGAGGACGGAGTTAATGTCGTAGCGCGCCTTGATTCGGCTCGTGAATCAGGTGCCTTCCTGCCATTGATTGAGGTATGCTTCCTGCCGCTCGGTCAGCTTGTCAATCTGGACGCCCATTGCGCCGAGCTTGAGCCGCGCGATCTCTTGGTCAACAGCGGCAGGTATAGTATAGACTTGCGCCGCCAGATTTTCCACATTGCGCATTATGTACTCGGTGGCGAGCGCTTGATTGGCGAAGCTCATGTCCATGACCGAGGCCGGGTGCCCTTCGGCCGCCGCCAGGTTGATCAAGCGCCCTTCGCCCAATATGTAGATGGAGCGCGCGCCCAGCTTGTATTCTTCGACGAAGGGGCGGACGCGCGTTGGCTCTCCATTGGCGAGCTCGGCCAAGCCCTCAAGATTGATCTCGACGTTAAAGTGCCCGCTGTTGCAGATGATGGCGCCGTCCTTCATCAGGGCGAAATGCTGCCTGTCGATTACGGCGATGTCGCCAGTGGCGGTCACAAAGATATCGCCGACCGTCGCCGCTTCCAACATCGGCATGACGCGGTAACCATCCATCACGGCTTCGAGCGCGCGCAGGGCATCGACTTCGGTGACGATGACGTTGGCGCCCAAGCCGGCCGCGCGCATGGCGATGCCGCGGCTGCACCAGCCATAGCCGGCTACGACCAGGACGCGCCCAGCCAGAAGGATATTCGTCGCGCGGATGATGCCGTCGAGCGTGCTCTGGCCCGTGCCGTAGCGATTGTCGAAGAGGTGTTTGGTCGCGCTGTCGTTGACGGCGATGACGGGAAAACGGAGCGCGCCGTCGCTGGCCATCGCGCGCAGCCGAATGACGCCGGTGGTGGTTTCTTCCGTGCCGCCGACGATTTCCTCCAGCGCTTCGCGTCGATCTTTGTGTATCGTGCCGACCAGATCGGCGCCGTCGTCCATGGTGATATGCGGTCGGTGATCGAGCGCCGCGTGTATATGCCGGTAGTAAGTCTCGTTGTCCTCGCCCTTGATGGCATACACGGGTATCTCGTCGTTCGCCACCAGCGAAGCGGCCACATCGTCCTGCGTCGACAGCGGATTCGAGGCGGTCAGTACGATGTCGGCGCCGCCAGCCTGCAGGGTCTGCGCCAGATTGGCTGTTTCGGTCGTCACGTGCAGACAGGCCGAGACGCGGACGCCATCAAGCGGCTTCTCGCGGGCGAAGCGCTCCCGAATCTGCTTGAGCACGGGCATTTCCTGCCCCGCCCAATCAATGCGGTAACGGCCGCCGGTCGCCAGTTCTAGATCTTTGATGTCGTGTGGAATCGCCATAGTTTCTCCCGGTTCAAGCCCGCAAGCAGCCGCATTGTAGCACAGCCGCCGCTGACTGACCTCAGGTCTTGTAGCGCGCCGCCATTTATGTTTCAGCCAACAAACAGTTCAGGCGCCCCTCGTCGTCCGCAAGTGAGCGAAAGCGCGAAACGAATTCCTGAACGTTAAAGTCGTGGTTCTGCGTGCCGACCACTTCCAGCGCGTAGGTGGCGCTCAGGGCGCCGATGCGCGCGCACAGTTGTAGTGGAAATCCTCTGCTTAGCCCGAGAATGAACCCGGCTCGATAGGCGTCGCCGGCGCCGGTCGGGTCGGCGATTTCTGTCGGCGGGTAAGCCTCCACGGCGATGACATCGCCCGCGTGGTAAATCTTCGATCCCTTCTCGCTTTCCGTAATCGCGACGATTTCAACCTGGTCGCGCAGTTCCGCAAGCGAGAGCCCGGTCTTGTCGAAGATGACGCTCGCCTCATAGATGTTGACGACGACCATGAAGGCGGCTTCGATGCCGCGCCTCAATTCGTCGCCGTTCAAGCGCGCCACCTGCTGACCGGGATCATATATGTAACGAATTCCAGCGCGGCGGCATTCATCGCAGAGCTTGACCATGGCGATTGGGTCGTTGGGCGAGATGATGACAAGTTCGGGCTTGCGATTGAGCACATCGGCGATGCGATAGTCGCGCGCGAAATTCATCGCGCCGCCATAGAAGAAAGCCAACTGATTGTTTTCATCGTCAGTATTGGCGAAAAACGAGGCGGTGAAGACCTCGTCAATCTGGATCACCGTGCGGCAGTCGACGCCATTCGTTTCCAGCCAGCGCCGATAATCGCCGAAGTCGCGCCCGACCGTCCCCATCAGTTTGGGGCGCAGGCCGAACTTGGCCAGTGTGAAGGCGATGTTGGCGGCGACGCCGCCCCAATGTTTGGTCATGTCGTCGACCAAAAAGCTGAGACTCAAATTGTGAAGCTCATCGGGTATGAAGTGACGCTGGAAGCTGCCGGGGAAGCGCATCAGATAATCGTAGGCGATCGAACCAGTAACAAGTGTTTCCATCACGGATGTCCATTGCCAGGCTCAAGTTGCAAAGGCGCAGTATAGCGCAGATAGCGCCGGCGCGGTACGGAAGATTCTATGCGGCGCCATAATGGTCATGCAGAAATTGTATGGAATTGAGCGGCCCATCGTGGGCGAACCACCGGCTCGCCCGTACAGCGTTTCGATTGTTTAGTCAGGTTCCTTCTAGCGGCAAACTTTCTTGTCGCCATCCTGGATTTGATTGTGCTTGTGATGTCGCAGAAGTAGTTCCAAGTTAGTCATGCGGAAGAAGCGAGCCTCGTAGGGGCGACCAATCTGGTCGTCCGCTGCCGCTGCGACTT
>JAPOYS010000029.1 GCA_026706455.1 Chloroflexota bacterium
ATCGGCCGGCATCCTGGCGGATTACTTCAGCGCCAACGACGACGCCAACGCCGCCTTCATGCTGGGCCCCAACCCCTCAAGCTCCTTGCATCTCTACATCCAGGAAGCGGGCGTCATGGCTGGCGAGTTGTTCGCGACCACCCACGACACCAGCGCCGAGATCTATGAGATGATCCAGGGCGGCTATCTGGTGCAAGCCATCGACCAGCAGCCCTACCTGCAGGGCTTCGAGACCATCATGTGGCTCTACCTGAACAGCCAGTTTGAGCTGGCGCCAGGCGGAGACATCTTGACCGGTCCCGGCGTCATCGACAACAGCAACGTCGCTGCGATCATTGAACTGACCGCCGCGGGTTATCGCTAAGCCGAATTCGGTTTTCTCAGTGGGTGGGGAGCCGCTCCCCGCCCATTGCTTCCGCAGCGCCTGCTAGGATCGGCCACCGCGTCGCCCGCTGCTTGTATTCCGCCGCCTTTCCCTCTAAACTCTTCTTAAAGTTGCCCCCGAGATTTTGCTTATGATGCAAGCCTATCTGGAAAACAAAAACGAAGGTAGAAACATCGGGATGCTGGTCACGCTCCTGATGTTCGGCTTTACCGTCATCGGCGCGCTCGTAGCCTTGATGGTCCTGCTCTGGTGGATGCCGTTGGGCGATTATGAGAACATCCTGCTCGATGACTTCAACACCTATGAGTACATCGTCATAGTCGCGAGCGTCATCTACGCGCTTTGCTGCGCCCGTACGACTTACGGCCTCTTGCGCCGCGAAGCTTCGAGCCTGCGCTGGTCCCAATGGATGTTTTTCATCACCATTATGATCGGCGGCGCCATCCTGCTCAGCGTCATCATTCCAGTCGGTCTCAAGTTTTCGCTTTTGCTGGGGCAGAACATCGACCTGCGCGCGCAGATCAACAACGAAATCGGCGGCATCGTGCCGACGGTCTTGTCAATCGGCGAAGGCTTGATCAGCGTCAGTTTGCTCGTATTGGTCTTGCTGGCGCTGCTGGCGCTCTTCGTCTTCTTGATCCCGCCGCTGGAGTCGCTGCGCCAAATGGACGGCGTTCGTCTCATTGTCGCCCCGCCCCGCCGCCTGATTCAAGCCATCTTGATCGTCTTCGCGCTGGGCATCGTCTGCGTCCTCATCGCGGGCTTGACGGCTGTGCCGCTGCACCCGGGCGTCACCAAAATCCGCGATGTGGAAGATCATCGTCTGCTGGCCGGCTTGCTCTTTTTCCTGCCGGCACTCTTCGGCTATCTGCAAGTGCGGCAAATGCGCGAAGAATCGGACGAGCTGCGCCGCGCCGTCGCCTTGACGCCCGGCAAATTCATCCGCTCCGAGCTGGCCAAATCCCCCAGCGCCGGCGCTATCATTGGCTTCGTCGCCATCTTTCTCACTTTCACTATGGCGACCGATCTCTTCCTGGAGCCCAGCTCTATCGCCTCCTACCTTAGCAACGTGGCGACCAAAGGCGTCATCGCCATTGGCGTCACCTACTTGATGATCTCGGGCGAATTTGATCTTTCGGTCGGCTCGGTCCTCGGCGTCGCCGCCTTGTCCTTCATGCTATTTATGACCGAAGGCGCGCCGGTGCTGGGCGTGCTCGAGCCCATTCCGGCCGCCCTTCTCGCAATCTTCGTCGCTATGATCCTCGGCGCGGTCAACGGCGTCCTGCTCATCACCACGCGCATCCCCTCATTCATCGTCACCCTGGGCACGCTGCTTGCCTATCGCGCGATCACCCTGGTCGCGATCGCTGGCGGACGAATCTTGCGCTACCGCGATTTCCACGACGAATTCCCCGTCTTCGCGATCAGCAATATCGTCTTCGTCGCCCTCGCGGTCATCGGCCTCGCGCTTATGGCTTTCACCGCTTACCGCGTCCTGCCCGTGCTGCTGCGCGGCGCGAGCCAGGCTTGGTCTATTCGCGCGAATAATGGCGATTTTGGCACAAGCGGCGCCATCATTCGCTTCGTCGCATTTGTGATCGTCACACTCGTTTTTCTGGCGATAATCGTCTGGCTGATCGCCGTCTTTGGTTATCACATCGGCGCGGGCGGGGGCCAGCTGGTTGAAGTTGGCTACTTTGACCTCTTCAACGGGCGCGTCTCGTCCATCGGCTCCGAGGGCGATTTCTTTCATTTGCAAATACCGCGCGACGCCAACGTTCGCTTGGCCATCCTCTGGTGGTTCATATTTGTGGTGATCTTCCACATCATCCTCACCAGCACCTCCTTCGGCAACAGCATCTTCGCCGCCGGCGGCAACGAAGGCGCGGCGCGCGCCCAAGGCGTCAATGTCGACCGCGTCAAGGTCCAGAACTTTGTCATTGTCGCTGGCTTGACCGGCATCGCCGCCATCTACGAAACCGCCCGCAATCCCGGCGTCGATCCGCTCAAAGGGCAAGGCTGGGAGCTCGAAGTCATCGCCATGACCGTGATCGGCGGCGCCCTGCTGACCGGCGGTTACGGCAGTGTGGTTGGCTCGCTGCTTGGCGCGCTGATCTTCGGCATGCTGCAAACCGGTCTCGTGCTGGTGGGCATTGAATCGCGCTTGTTCAGCGGCACGGTCGGCGTCATCATCATCGCCGCTGTCGTCCTGAATACATTTGTGCGCGGCGCCCAGCGAAATTAGCCGCTCGGCGGCCGCGACCATGGCCGGCGCCGGAATCGAAACAGCACATTCATTGGGCGGCTGGCTAGAATAGATTATGAGATTGTGGAGCGTACCTCATGGAATATAAACAAAAAAACGCTGACGCCCTGGTTGATATGATCGATATCCACAAGTATTTCGGCAGCGTGCAGGTGCTGCGCGGCATCGACTTTCACGTCGACCGGCAAGAGATTGTCGGCTTGCTCGGCGATAACGGCGCGGGCAAGTCAACTCTCATCAAGGTGCTGACCGGCTTCCACACACTCACCCGCGGGCAGATCTTCTTTGATGGCGACGCCGTGCGCATCGACTCGCCGCACGACGCCCGCGAGCTCGGCATCGAAACCGTGCATCAGGACCTGGCGCTCGTGCCTCTGATGAGCATCGCGCGCAATTTCTGGCTCGGCCAGGAACCCACCTACCAAGTCGGTCCCTTCAGCTTCCTGGACAAGAAACTGATGGCGTCCGAGTCCATTCACGCGCTGGCCGATGTCGGCATTCACATCCGCGATCCGGAAGAAACAGTCGGCACCATGTCCGGCGGCGAACGCCAATCGATCGCCATCGGCCGCGCCGTCTACTTCGGCAAGAAGCTGCTCATCCTCGACGAACCGACCTCGGCGCTCTCCGTCGGTGAAACGCAGAAGGTACTTGATTACACCATCGCCGCCAAAGAACAGGGCATGAGCGTCATCTTCATCACCCATAATATCCGTCACGTTTATGAAGTTGCCGACCGCTTTACCATCATTGAACGCGGGCACAAACTGGGCGACTTCTACAAGCGCGATGTGACCGAAAACGAAGTTGCCAATATGATTGTAGACGGGCAAATCCCCGAGCGCTTGCGACTGTATGAAGAAGATGCGGTTGGAGATTGATTATGAATGCGACTGCGATTTCTCTCCGCCGACTTGCGCTGCTCAACCTGATTGCTTTGCTGGTATTGGTCGCCTGCCGCCCGTCAGTGGATTTCCACATCACGCCCTCGCCGACGCCGACGCCGGAACCAACAGCCACGCCCACGCCCACGCCGCCCCCAGCTGACTATATTGACCCCTATCAGGTCAACCTCGACATCATGGCGCGCCTAATTGAGTTGCTGCCCAACCCGCTATCCGCCGGCGAGGAACAATGGAGACGCAACTATGAAGTCGGCGAAGATGGCGTGGAGCGCATCCTTGGCGTGCGCAATCCCGCTGTCGGTAGGGAGATCTATTTCTACACCCAGCAAGGCAGCAAGATGAGCTTGAACTTCGTCGTCTTTCCGGACGCGGAGGGCGCTATCGCCGAGTTCGAGCGCAAGCAAGAGCTCCGTTCCTCACTCGTAAACTTGGCTGAGGACGATTCTTTGCCGAAGCCAAATCTCACCGGCGGCGGATTGTACGGTTCATTCGGGTTATTCCAAATCGACAATTACTTCATCGAGGTTTTCGTCGAGATTTTCACCACCTCGTCCAGCCCCCTGCTGCCGCTATCCCGCGCGACGATGCGCTTCTTCGAGAACAATCGGGATGATTTCCAAGCCGTGGCCGGCGCCAACGCAGCGGAAGCCGGCGAGCGAGATATCCTGCAAATCATCCTCGACAATCTGCCGCGCGAGATTTTCACCGATACGCAATGGCGGCGCGACTACTCGCGCTTTGATGGCGTGGAAACACCGCCTAACGTGCAAGATGGCGAGGCGGCTCGCGTCTTCTATCGCGATCAGGCGGCCAACGTCTTCAACATGACCTTCGGCCATTTCAATACGCCGGAGGCCGCGCTGGCTCATTACGAGCGTCTGAAGGGCATCCGCGAAGGCATTGAGGACGAGAACACGATCGAAGAATTCCCCACGCCGCATGTGCTCGGCCGCGGGCTTTACGGCTCGGTCGCGCTCTTCGCCATCGACGAATTCTTCATCGAGGTCTTGATGGAACGCGCGCCCGGCACCAGCGCCAACCCCACCGTCGCCATCGCCCGCAAGGCATTGGCGCTCCTGGAGGACGCCCGCAGCGGAGCGCTGGACTGACGCCGCGCGGAGCTTGTGCTATAATCCGCGCCGAATCCGCGACAAGGAGCATACCATGTCCGAAATGCCACGATACCGGCGCTGGCAATTGTGGGCGCTGGAGAAGAATCCACTCAACTATGAACACCTGCTCTCCACCATATCCGACCCCGTCATTTACGCCAAGCGGGACGGCGGCGATGGCTGGACCATCTCCGAAGTCCTGGGCCATCTCGCCGATACCGACAGCTACTTCCTGGCGCGGGCGCGGGCGCTCGCCGAGGGGGAGGACCCGCCACAAGGTTCTGGCCGCAGCGTGGACGAACGAGTCAAGGACGCCGGTTACGCCACACAGGACGCGCAGGATCTCTTCGAAAAGTGGAAGGCCGTCCGCGTCCCCTATCATGCCTTCATGGCTTCCCTGCCGGAGGATGACGACGAACTTTGGGAGCGCCCCAGGCGGCCCCCGGAAGGCGGCGGCTTCACGCTGAATGACCAGTTGGTCCTCAGCGCCTACCACGACCTTGATCACCTGCATCAGATTGTGAAAATCATCCGCGGATAAAGCTCGCAGGCTCCAGGCCTTGTAGGGGTCGCCCTTTTAGCGCGCATGGGTAGTTCTTGCCGGCGCTTCACCTGCTATAATATCGGCTATCGTCAAGTCAGCGCGAAAGCCCTTCCATGGCGCAGCCCGCCCAACCGCTCGCCGAACGCATCCGCCCGCGCGACCTGAGCGGATTCATCGGCCAGTCCCACCTTGTCGGACCCGGCAAGCCGCTGAACCGCGCCCTGCAACAGCGCACCGTGCCCAGTATGATCTTCTGGGGACCGCCCGGCGTCGGCAAGACGACCCTCGCGCGCATGATCGCCGACGTTGCCGACAAGCCCTTCTACAATCTGTCGGCGGTATCAGCCGGCAAAGCGGAACTGCGCGCTATCGTCAATTCAATCAACCCATCCGGGTCCGCCAAAAGCAGCCAACCGAGCCTCTTCGCCGCGCCCGAAAGCGAGGCGCCGCCCGCGGGCGTCATCCTCTTCCTGGATGAAATCCATCGTTTCAACAAAGCCCAGCAAGACTTTCTGCTGCCTTATGTCGAAAATGGCGCCATCACTCTCATCGGCGCCACCACCGAGAATCCCAGCTTCGAAGTCATCTCGGCTTTGCTCTCGCGCATGCAAGTCTTCACACTGAACCCGCTGGCCATCAGCGAAATTGAGCAGATCATCGCTCGCGGCATCGCTGCCCTCGACATCGACATCCATGCGGAGGCCATCGCCTTCCTCGCCAGCTACGCCAACGGCGACGCCCGCGCCGCCCTCAATCTGCTGGAGAATGCCGTCCGCCTCTACAGCGCGTCGAGCATCAGCGTCGAGCACCTGCGCGACACGCTGCAATCGAAACACTTGCGTTACGACAAAACCGGCGAGGAGCATTACAACACCATCAGCGCCTTCATCAAGAGCATG
>JAPOYS010000152.1:0-175 GCA_026706455.1 Chloroflexota bacterium
CCTATCTGAGGAGGGACTTTGGATATGTAATATGGCGCAGGAAACGTTCTTACTGGAATCCCCCCCCCCCCCCCCCCCCCCCCCGCGCTCCCCCCCCCCCGCCCCCCCGGCGCCCGTAGGCGGGGGGGCGCTGGCGACTTGTGCCTGGGCGCGGGTCGGCTGCGTCTTGCGACTT
>JAPOYS010000152.1:185-5987 GCA_026706455.1 Chloroflexota bacterium
CAAAAAGGTTTTTACAAATTTCCCCTTCTCGGAGGGTCTTTTTGTGATTTCTATGGCGCCGGAAACTTTTTTTTTTTTCTCCCCCCCCCCCCCCCCCCCGCAACTGTTATTTTTGACGCGGTCGCATGAACGAGCGGATTTGGCGCCGAGCCTTCATCATGCTTTGGCTGGTGCCATGCTTGGGCATTACGCCCATTCAGGCGCAGACGAACCCGGCGGTGACGTCTTGCGGCCTGCCCGCGGGCGGGCGCATCGCTCAAGACGCAACCTACAGCCTGACCGGGAACTGCGTCATCACGAGCATATTTGAATTGGATTACAACAGATCCCTGACCATCAACGGCAATGGCTACACCATAACCGCCAGCGCAGGCGTCTCGCCCTGGATAAACGGCTTCCAAATTACCGCGGACCGACCCACCGTCACGCTCAACCGGGTAACGCTGGACATGCAGAGAGCGGAAAACGCCGGGGTCCTCAACGTCGACAACCTCATTGCCAACCAAGTGACCTTTCAGGGCAACAGAAGTGGCATCTGGGACGTCTTGAACAACTCCTTTGGACCCAATTGGAGCCTGACCAACGTCCTGTTTTTGAATAATACGGGAGATGGCTTCACGAACGGCAGCGCGCTGGAGGTTCGCGGCAGCGCCACCCTCACGATGCAAAACGTGGCATTTGTCGGTAATACCAGGGGAACAGCCGCCTTAAGAATTAATAGCAGTTCGGCTACGGTAAGCGCCACCGGCTGCTTCACCTACGTGGCCAATTACCCCCGCACCGTCCGCGGCAGCTGGACCGACAACAGCACCGGGCAATGCAGCGGGACCCTCGGCAACGGCTATCAAATGGAGATCCCCCGCGCGCGGCGGGCTTCCTGCGGCTTCCCAACCTGGGGTTATATTGATGCTGACGTCACTTTCACGCTTTCGAACAACTGCCGACTGGAGCGCGACCTCCACATCACGGAAGACATCACAGTCACCATCAACGGCAGCGACCACAAAATCCAAGGCCATACGCGAGAACGCGCCATCTGGGTGGCTGAAGGGACCAGGCTGAACATCAACGATGCCGTTTTGCAAGGCCTACGCTTCATCAGCTATGGGCACATCGAGGGGCGGCGCCTGGTTTTTACCGGGACGACCGGGCGGCTTCTCTACAATTATGGCACGGCGAACTTCAACGAGCTGCTGCTCAAGGATCTCGATCACTCATCATCCGCTTCCAACAACGCGATATTTACTTACAGCGCCTACGGGCGGGGCGACATGACAATCGCGGACAGCATCTTCAGCAATGTGCGCAACGGCAGTTCATCCGCCACGCTCTGGACTTGGGGAGCCACGATAAACCTGAGCGGCTGCATCAGCTTCATCGACAACATTCCAGCCAACACACGCATCAGCGCCAGCGGCAGCGTCAACGACAACAGCAGCGGTCCCTGCCCGGATACTTTCATCGACGAATTTCCCGAGGGCTTGCCCGCCCCGTCATCCTCGTCTTCCAAAGCGCCTGACAGAAAAATTGAAACCCCCACTCCCACTCCCTACAAGGCGCCGGTCTTCACCTGCCCCTACCTGCCGCGGCGCGTCCGCGTCGAGTATACCAGTCCCGGCGTCCAGTGCCAGATGGTGGGCGACAGGGGCATCGGCAAAGCGGAAGTCATAGCTGAGGGCGTCATCGACGCCGTGGATGTCTGGGGTTATACGAACTTGCGGGCGCGTGTCTGCTTTGACAATCACGGGCGAACAATCTTGCTGGATGCGGAATACGCCCCGCGGCAGGTGTACGAGATTCCGTCCTTCCAGATGAACGGCATGACCTGTGTCAATCTGGAGCGCGCCGGCACGATTGTTTTGCTATACGCAGACGCTCCATCCAGCCAGACGCGCCCGCAGTCCAAGCAACTTGGCGATTGCATGGTGACGACGAATTACATCCTGAACTTGCGAGACGCGCCAGGCGGCGATGTCCTGGGCGTGATGCCATACAACATCACTTTGACCGCGCTGGAAAAGCAAACTGGCTGGTACAAGGTCGATTTTCTTGGTCTGTTCGGCTGGGTCAGCGCTGACTACGTGACACCCAAGGGCGCTTGCGGCTAGCTGCTGGCTTGCAGCAGCCGCTCCTTCGCCTCGCGCGCGGGACTGAAATTGGGGTTGAAGCTCAGCGCCACATTGTAGTTTTCCAGCGCTTTGCTGGTTTCGCCGCGCCCCTCGCGCGCCAAGCCCAGATAGTAGTAGGTTTCTTCCACGTAATGGCCGCCGCCGTCGTTCTGGTTCTGGCGCGCGATGCTGACCATGTCGTCGTAGCGCCCGGTGTAGTAATAGGCTTGCCAAGCGCCGAACTGATACCAGAACATGCGCCAGGGCAAGCCGAGTGAGATCGCTTTGTCGTAGGCTTGCGCGGCGGCATCGTACATGCCGAGCTCGACGAAGCTGCTGCCCATATTGAACCAGGCGTGCGCGTCTTCCTGGTCGGCGATGGCTTCGGCACGCGCCGTCTCCAGCGCGTTGATCTGGTTCTGCCATTCATCGGCGTCGTCGCCCAGCAGCGCCATCAACTCCTCCTGGCGATTGACGGTGTAGAGGACGATGTATTTGTAGTTGAAATGCTGCCAGTAGTGTTCGATTTTCTCATAGCTGTAGCGGGTATTGGGTCCGTTGAAGCTGTCCATAGTGTTGAACTCTGTTTGCGCCTGGTCGAAGCCGATGGGCAGCAGATAGTGCCCCATCCAGGTATAACCGGCGGGCTCGTAGCCAAACTCGATCACAACCGGGAAGCCGTTGACCATCAAGGTCTGCAGCCGTTCAATCGTCCCGCCGTCGCGCACGATGGCGTGAACGGGCAGCTCTGGGATCTGCGTATTGACGAACTCGGCCATCTGCCAGGCGCTGACGTTTTTGTCTTCGTTATTGGGTTTCAGCCAGCGGGCGGCGCGATACTGGTCGTCGGCGTAACCGAAGTGCTTGAGCGCATTGGTGAGGGTGGCGGGCGCGCAGTTGTTCCAGCCCTGGAGCTCCGTGCCAAAAGAATTCATGCTGAAGAGGGCCGGCAAATCGGCGCCGGCTTCGTTCGTCTGCGCCAGCGCGCCGGCGGCTGTGCCGAGCAGTATCAGCAGGATCAGAAAAGGACGCGTCTTCATCGCTCTGTGATTGCCTGCGTCTCGTTTATAATTTGCATTATACACATTCAGCGCCGTGCGAATCGTACCTGTGGCATACGATGTTGGTTCTGAGGCGAGCATTTGCCTATTGCCAGCCCTCTTCGCTATCGACTCTCAGCTGTCCTTCGCCCCGGATCAGCAGCGCCGGCTCAATGACGGGTTCGTCTTCCTGCGCTTCGATCATGCGGCGGATCAAGCGCGCGCGCAATACATCGCTGACCGCGCGATGCGTTTCCAAGCCCGCGCGATTGTGCAGCTCTTCCGGATCGGCGAGCAGGTCGTACAGCTCCGTTTCTATGTAGTGGTCTGCCCCGGCGTCGTTCCAGCCATCTTTATCGGGCGCGCTGACGGCGTATTTCCAACGCTGGCTGCGAATTGCCCGGCCGACTTGCGATTCGCTGATCTGTATGAAGACCTCGTCGTGCCAGTCAATCGCTTCGCCGCGCAGGAGCGGCAGGATTGAACGCCCCTGCATTTGCTCAGGCACGGGGATGCCGGCTCCGTCCAGCAACGTCGGCGGCAGGTCAAGCAAACTGACGGGTTGCGATATCCGTCCGCCGCCGGTGAAGGGACCGCCGTAGAACATGGTCGGCACGCGCACCGAGGCGTCGTGGCAGGAGCGCTTGTATTCGGCGTTGCGCGTCTTGAAGTGATTGCCGTGGTCGGATGTGAAGAGGATGATGGTGTCGTCGAGCAGATCCAGGCTAATCAAGGCGTCGACCAGGCGGCCCAATGCCTCATCAAGGCGTTTGATCATACCAAGATAGCCGGCCATTTGCTGGTGGCTGGAGCCGCCGAGAGCGGCCAGATCGGGCGGCAGCCAGCGCCCGCGATAGCGATCGGCGTAGCCCGGCGGCGCCGGATAATCATCGCGATGATTCTGATGGTGCGGCTCGATATAGGACAGGAATAGAAAGAAAGGCGACCCCTGGCGCGCGTCAATGTAGCGGATAGCGGCGTCCGTCTGGGCGTCGACGCGGTAGCCGGGCAGCTTCACCGCCTCCCCGTCATTGTCGTACATCACGGTGTCGTAGGCATCCGAGGTGAATTCGAGCAAGTTGGAAGCCAGCCAATAGTCGTAGCCGCCGCGCTGCTCGGGCGCGACCGGTCCGTGAGCGCCATCAGCCAGATGCCATTTGCCGATATAGGCGGTGTCATAGCCGGCCTCGCCGAAGCAATGCGCCAGCGTGCGGCTGTCGGCAGGCAGTGGGATCCCGTTGCGGTAGCAGCCGGTTTCGGTGGCGTAAAGTCCAGTCTGCAAGCAGGCGCGCGCCGGACCACAAACCGGCTGGCAGGTGATGGAAGTGTGGACATCCGTGCCGGCGCGGGCGAGCCGGTCGAAGTTGGGACTCAGATCGAGCGGGTTGCCGTGGACGCCGGTACTGTCCCAGCGTTGCTGGTCGGTGAAGAAGACGATGACATTAGGACGCTTTTGAGCCATGGTCGATTACCCATTCAGTTTCATGGCCGCAATTGTGGATGAGAGCTAGCGGATACACAAGATTAACTATGCAGCGCAGTGTTTAGAAATGTGAACTGATTCGGTATACTCGCGTCAGACATTCGGTTAATACGTTTGGACGCGAACACATGAAAAAGGTACGCGACTTCTTGCGCAGCCAAGGCTACCCGCCCGGCGAGCTCCACGACTTGCCAACATCGCAAAAGCGCTTCCCCGATGGCGCGCAGTACCGAATCGAGATCCCCAGCACCGAGGGACCGCGGGCGCTGGCGGCTGTGCTGGAGGAAGCCGAGCGCTACGGCGTCGTCATCCACCGCGTCTCGCAGGGCAGCGGCATCTGGATGCTGACCGATGAAGAAATCCGCGAGATGTGCCGCTTGGGCGCCGAGGCGCGCATCGAGGTCAGCTTATTCGTCGGTCCGCGGGCGGCTTGGGGCACGAGCGCGCAAGCCCGGTCGAGCGCGGGGGCCAACCTGGGCGCGCGCCTGCGCGGCATGGACGAAGTCGTCCACGCCACCGAAGACGTCATCCGCGGCTGTTCGCTGGGTATCCGCTCGATTCTGGTCGCCGATGAAGGGCAACTCTGGCTGGTCAATGAGATGAAAAAGGCGGGCGAGCTGCCGGCTGACTTGGTCGTGAAGATCTCGGTACAGATGGGCGCCGCCAATCCGATTTCGGTCAAGCTGCTGGAAGACATGGGCGCAGGCACCTACAACGTGCCGACCGATCTGACGCTCCCGCAGATGGCGGCGATACGCGCGGCCATCGATATCCCGCTTGATGTCTATGTCGAGGCGCCCGATGACTTCGGCGGCTTCGTCCGCCACTATGAGACGCCGGAGCTGATTCGCGTGGCTGCGCCGCTATATGTCAAGCTGGGCTTGCGCAATTCGCCCAATATCTATCCGAGCGGCTTCCATATTGAGGAGACAGCCATCAAACTTTCGCGCGAGCGCGCGCATCGGACGGCGCTGGTCATGAACATCATCGAACGCTACGCCAGCGACGCGGTGATGGGCGCGGTCGGCGCGGCCGATTTGGGGATTCCGGTGCTGTAACCAAGCCCGCAGCCCAAACCGAATCCGTTTCAATGGAAAATGTAGGGGCGAGCCATTGGACAATGTTGAAAAACTGGATCGACATATAATGACATTGTATATCAATCACAGTT
>JAPOYS010000042.1 GCA_026706455.1 Chloroflexota bacterium
GGGGCCGGGGGATGGGGGTAGAATTGTGCGTCAACCTCCCAGTAGCGGACAAGCCTTGTAGGGGCGACTCGGTGAGTCGCCCTCGCCGCAACCGGTATCTGTTCATGTGGGCGAGCCACCAGTTCGCCCCTACAGTTTCCATTGAAAATTCGCATGACTAACTTGGTACTGCTTCTGTGTCCTCGGTGGTTAAATCAGCCAATGTCGTTACAATCACAATATCGATTGCAAGCGCGACTGTACGAATGACCTATGCGAATTGAGGAGATGCTGCGCGATCTCCGCGGCGCAATTGGGCATGACCAAGCGGCCGCCGACCGCATGACGCGCGTCCTCTACAGCACCGACGCCAGCAATTATCAGGTGATGCCGCTGGCGGTGACCTTCCCGCGCGACGCCGATGATGTGGTCGCCGTGCATGAGGTCGCCCGCAAATATGGCGCGCCGGTCCTGCCGCGCGGCGGCGGCAGCGCCCTGGCCGGTCAAGCGGTCGGCGAAGCGATCATCATGGACTTCACGCGCCACATGCGCCGGGTTCGGAGCGTCAATGCCGAAGCGCGCGCGGTCGATGTCGAGCCGGGCTTGATCCTCGGCTCGCTCAACGCGCAGTTGGGGCCTCTCGACTTGATGTTCGGTCCTGACCCGGCCAGCGCCGAGCGGGCGGCTATCGGCGGCGTCATCGGCAACAACGCCACCGGCGCCCACAGCATCCGCTACGGCATGACGGCTGATCATGTCGCGCGCATCCAAGTGGTGACGGCGGCCGGCGATCTGGTCTGGTTGGACGAATCGTCAACCGAACTCAATCGCATCCGCGCGACCGTGAGCGACTTGGTTGCCGAGCACGCGCCGCTGATTGAAGCGCGCTATCCCAAGACCTGGCGTACGGTCGCCGGATACGCCTTGGACAAGATCGACCCCGACGATGTCGATCTCAACTGGCTGCTCTGCGGCTCCGAGGGCACGTTGGCGACGGTCGTTCGCGCCGAACTGCGCCTGGTCGAGCGCCCGAAAGCCGAAAACAAACGGCTGGCGCTGGTTCACTTCGACACGCTGCGCGCTTCGCTGGAGGCGACGCCGCGCATCCTCGAGCTCGAGCCAGCCGCCATTGAGCTCATGGACAAATTTCTGCTGGATAAGACGCGCGCGGCCGCCGGTTATCGCAGCCGCCTGACCTTTGTCGATGGCGACCCGGCGGCGATTCTCGTCGTCGAATTCGTCGGCTCGGAGCGCGAGCTGGGCGCCAAGATAATTGACTTGAAAGCGCATCTGCGGCGGCTCGGCTTCGGCGGCGCAGTCACAATCGCTGAGACGCCAGCGCAGCAAGACGATGTCTGGACTGTGCGCAAAGCCGGGCTGGGCTTGATGATGAGCGAACGCAGCGAAGCCAAACCGGTCTCCTTCATCGAAGACGGCGCCGTGCCGGTGGAAAACCTGGCCGACTACATCAGCGATGTCGAGCGGATCATCTACGACAACGACACGACCTACGCCATCTACGCCCATGCCAGCGCCGGCTGCCTGCACATCCGCCCCTTGATCAACCTGAAGACGCTCAGGGGGCGTGACCAGTATCGGTCGATCGCCGACGCGGTGGCGCGGACGGTGAAGAAGTACCAGGGCACGATCACTGGCGAGCACGGCCAAGGGCTAGTGCGGAGCGAGTTCAGCGAATATCTTTTCGGTCCCGAGTTGATGGACGCTTTTCGGGCAGTCAAGCGCGCCTTCGACCCAGAGGATATGATGAACCCGGGCAAGATCATCGACGCGCCGCCAATGGACAGCGCCCGCCTTTTGCGCTACTCGCCGGATTACAAGACGATAGACGTAGACACACGCTACGATTGGCGATCCGACAATGGCTTTGCCGGCGCGGTCGAGATGTGCAATGGCGCCGGCGTCTGCCGCAAGGAAGGCGACGGAACGATGTGCCCGTCGTATCAGGCGACGCTGGACGAAGCGCATTCGACGCGGGGGCGCGCCAATGCCTTGCGCGCAGCCATCAGTGGCGCGCTGCCGGCTGACCTGGGCGATCCGGCGCTGAAATCGGTGCTGGATCTCTGCCTCGGCTGCAAAGCCTGCGCCAGCGAATGTCCGTCGTCGGTGGATGTCGCCAAGCTGAAGTCAGAGTTTCTGGCGAGCTGGCATGACCGGCGCGGCCTAGACCGGGCGACGCGTCTCTACGGCAATATCCATCGCCTCAATCAGTTGGCCGGCGCGTTGCCCCGGCTGAGCAACCGGCTGATGAACAGTCGGCTAGGAGCGCTGGGCGCGGGGCTATTGGGATTGCCGACCGAGCGGCCCCTGCCCAAGTACGCCGAGCGCCGCTTCACAGCCGAGCGCTATCCACAGCATGACAAGCCCGACGCCATCCTGATCATCGACACCTTCACCGAGTGGAATCACCCGCAAGCCGGGCGGGCGGCGATGCGGCTGGCGGAGCTGCTCGGCCTGCGCTTGAATGCGAGGCCTCTGCCAGGGAGCGCCTGCTGCGGACGGCCCGCCATCAGCCAAGGTCTGCTGGACAGCGCGAAGAAGATGGCGCATGACAACCTGCGCGCCCTGCTTGGCGCGGCTGCCGATTCGCCCTATATTTTCCTTGAGCCGAGCTGCCTCAGCGCGTTCACGGACGATTATCTGACGCTGGCCGACCCCGAGCATCAGGACGCAGCCCAGGCCTTGGCGCGGCGCTGCCACAGCGCTGAAGCCTTCTTCGCCGACCACCTGGCGGATCGAAACGGCGACCTCGCTTGGGCGACCGATTCGCCGCGGATACTATTGCACGGGCATTGCCATCAGAAGGCGCTCTGGGGCACAGGCGATACGCTTCGCCTCCTGCGCGCCATACCTGGCGCCGATGTCGCCGAGATGAACACCGGCTGCTGCGGGGTCGCCGGCAGCTTCGGTTACGAGCATTATGAACTGAGCATGAAGATCGCCGAGGATCGCCTGCTGCCGACCATTCGCCAGAATCGGGACGCCATCATCGCCGCGCCGGGCACATCCTGCCGCGCGCAGATTCACGACGCCGGCTTTGAAGCGCGCCACCCGATTGAGATCGTCTGTGACGCGCTTCGTCGATAGACGCCGGGTTCAGGCTTTCGCCAGCGGCAACTCTGTCTTGGTCGGGAGGCCCGCGCAACCCTCTTCATTGGTCGCCCGAATCAATTCCTCCAGCGTGACATCGGCGAGGACGGCGACGCCTTCGGCATCCATCGCGAGCAATTCGGCCACGCCGCGCTCGCCTGCGCTCATCCAGCGAGCCAGCTCAACCGCTGCGCCTAGTTGCGTTACAATACATTCCGCAGTAGCCCAATCGACAGGCACAGCAGAACGGGTGGAAGCCTTTCGCGTCTTTGCGCTTTGGGAATCAGGGGTTATCATTCCGCCAGCGTCGCTGGCAAGCCAGTTTCACATTCCATTTATGGATATCCGCGCATGATGAAGGAAATCAAACTTACTGAAATCACCGGCTTGCGCGATTTTCTTGCGCTGAACGCGATACAAGTCAAACCGAGGCAGCGGCGTTTCACCAAGAACGTCGTGCTTTCCTGGATGCAGGCGCGCCACCCGGCCGTCACCTTCTACCGCGTCGATTGGCAGGCCGAACTCGTCGGCTACGTCATGCTCATCCATGCCCAACAGCCGACGCAGTGGATCATCGAGCGGCTGACCATTGATCAGGATTATCAACGACAGGGGCTCGGTTACGCCGTCGCCGATTACTTGATCGACATGGTGCATGAATTCGAAAACAGCGAAATGGTGATCGCGCGCTACGAGCCGGAGAATCTCGCCGCGCGCAAGCTCTTCGCCAAGCTGAACTTCACACAGCAGGAGGAGCTCTTCCGCGATCGGCACGTGGCGGTGCTCAAGTTTGAATTTGAAGATGTTGAAGACGATGAGGCCGATAAGACGGCAGGCTCGGATGCGGAGATTGCGGACGCGAACGAAGTGAATGGCGCGGCCGCGGACGATGAGGAGCGAGAGTAGCTGTGGAACAGGAAGCGAGCCGCGCCCCGGCGCTCTTGCCCGAAGCGATACGCCGCCGGCTGGAGCCCTTGATGCTGGTGGCGCGCAAGGTGCGGGCTGGCGCCATCAAGGGCGACCGCCGCTCGATCAAACGCGGCTCAAGCATCGAATTCGCCGACTACCGCAATTATGTCGCCGGCGACGATCTGCGCCAGTTGGACTGGAATATCTACGCCCGCCTCGAACGCCCCTACATCAAGCTGCTCGAAGACGAGGAAGACCTGGCGGTGCATCTGATCCTGGACGCGTCGGCCAGCATGGACTTCCCGCCCGCCGGCGCGCCGGATCAGCACAAACTCACGTACGCCAAGCATATCCTCGCCGGCTTGGCTTACATCTCCCTGACGAGCAACGACCGCCTGGTATTGACTGCGGTTAGCGGCGCCGGCGCCTCGACATTTGGACCGGTGCGCGGACGGGCGCAAGGCATCGCCATGCTGCGCTTCATCCAGGATATCGAAGCCGGCGGCATCACCGACCTGGACACGGCTCTGGATGACTACGCATTGCGGGCGCGCCGTCCCGGCTTGACGTTGATCCTCAGCGATATGTTCTCCCATGAGGGCCAGTATCTCGACGGCTTGAACGCCCTGCTGAGCCGAGGCCATGAGACGGCTTTCGCGCATATCCTGGCGCCGGAAGAAATCCGCCCGTCGGACGTTGGCGACCTCAGCCTGATTGATGTGGAGACGGAAGCCAACCAGGAGGTGACGCTGGACGGGGCGATGCTCGGCGTCTATCAGCGGCGGGTGGAGGCTTGGCGCGCGGACATCCGCAACGAGTGTTTGCGGCGCGGCGCGCACTACTTCCCGCTGGTGACCGCTAGACCCTGGGAACGGTTGATCCTATCGGATATGCGGCGGGCGGGGCTGGTCAAGTAGTTGCGGCGGCTTTCGCCTTTGCGACAGCTGTTTCGGGGCGGGGCAAGTCTTTCATATACATGCCGGATACCATGGCGATAATGTCGATCCCTTCATCCAAATTGCGCCAATAAACACTGAAGGGATAGAGCTGGCAGTCATTTCGCTCTTCATCAGATGCGTCGCGCAGCCAAGGGAAAAAATGCAGCGGCATACCTATAGCGCGGCCGTCCGCCAAGTCGATGAAGACGAACTCGTCGCTGAAACGGACCCCAGTCGGCTGGTTGCGCGTGTCGTGGATTTTTGGATAGTCGTTCATGTATTCAAGTCCTCTTTTGTGTTCTGCGCGGGAATTTAGGAATCATGCAATCGCGACCATGTTTCCATGAGCAACGTCTCATTTTCGCGAAGCAATCTGCGGATTCGGCGAAGCTCTCTTTCGTTGAAGCGGCGGTTTTCGATGATCCTCCAAGTGGTCAATTCAATGAGAACTTCATTGCCGCCTTTGATTACATGCACATGCGCCGGTCCGTGGTCCTCGGTATGGATTACTACATCGTATCCATGCCGCTGCCTGTACAAAACGGTGACCATTGCTTGAGGTCCGACTTTTGGCCCGGTGGCTTCCTTATGTAGCGGCGGCTTCGGAGTTTTCGCAGGCTGCCTCGGAAGGCAGACCAACTGGGTCATAAAACCTGGTGAGCATCGCGATGAGATTGATGCTCTCGTCCAATTGCTCCCAGCGAATTGTTAGACCCGCAAGCTGGTAATTCTGTTGCTCGCCGTCGCTGGCCTGTGCTAACTCAATGGAAAAGCGCGACGGCAGATGCAAGACTCGCCCATCCGCCAACTCGAAGATGAGAAAGTCTTTCGTAAAGCGCAGCGCTTGCGGTATATTGCGCGTATCCTCCACGAATGGGACGCCTTCTGCCCCGTCGAAGCGCCGCGCGGCGCCGTCAAGGTATTGCCAGGTACTGGGAACGTGGGGCTCGGAGCGCGAACTGCGCTGGTAGATTGGCACGATGTACAAACCGGTTAACATTGCCGTCAGGTCGTGCCAATATACAGTATCGCCGTAACAGGTGTAGTTCGACCTCTGCTGCTCTTTGGCGCAATGGATGGGTGGAAACCACAAAAGTGGTATGCCTATAATGCGCCCATCGGCCAAATGAATCATGGCGTATTCGTCGCTGAATTGGACGTGACGCGCCTCGCAGCGTTCAGCGTGAATGATAGGCCATTCATGCATTCTTCTTTTGTCTTTCATCATATTCGCTGGATGATATCACTATCCATGCAGCCACGGCCACTCGCGGAGCAATAGCGCTTGATTCGCCTCTAACAGCGCTCGTACACGGCGCCTCTCCCGACCTTGAAGCCGTCACTGTACACGATGCGAACTGGTTGCAACTCTGCCTTTAGTTTGTTCCCTCCTTGAAAGACATGCACATGCGCGGGTCCATGTTCGTTCGTATGTATTACAACATCGAATCCGTGTTGCCTGCGGCGCGGAATCGTGACCAATACTTGGCTCAACTTTTGTGTAGTCGGGTAAGAGCAGCAAAGTCAAAGCACTGCTGGCACGCCGGCTTGGTCAAGTAGCGGCGGCGCTCTCTCGCTCGATCGCCTCTGTCGGACGCGGCTTGTCTTTGATGTACAAACCTGTAAGCATGGCGACCATATCGATGCCTTGATCCAGGTCTTCCCAGTCGACTGTAAAGTAGTTGAGCTGAAAGTTCTGCCGCTGGGCGTCGGAGGCATCTTGCAGCCAGGGAAAGTAGTAGAGGGGCAGGCTTAAGATGCGCCCGTCCGCCATTTCGATCATGACGTGTGATTGCGTGAATTGCACTGCTTGAGGCGTGCAGCGGTCATCATGCACAAAGGGTATCTTTTCATGAGTGTGGATCCTTCGTATCATTCGGCGCTGACATTTATGAATCTTGCAGCTGCTCCCAGACGCTAAACAGCAGGCTTTCGTGTTCCTGCAAGAGATCAATGATCTGTCTGATTTCCCGGTTGTGAAACTTGTGGCTCATAGAAATGACCTCCATCGTTTCCAAGTTAATCTTTACTTGTCTTCCGCCTTTCTAGACATGAACATGCGGCGGATCATGATCGTCCGGATACATCCTGACATCGTAGCCATGCCGCTGCCTATACAATACAGTGACCATGTTTCCTCGACCACATGCGGCGCGCCGGCTTGGTCAAGTAGCGGCGGCGCTCTCTCGCTCAATCACCTCTGTCGGACGCGGCTTGTCTTTGATGTACAAGCCGGTGAGCATGGCGACCAAGTCGATGCCTTCGTCTAGTTCTTCCCAATAGACGCTATCTCCGTGCAAATCATAACCCTCTCTCTGTGTCTCGGTAGCGCTTTGCAACCATGGGAACCAATTAAGAGGCATGCCGATAACACGTCCATCCGCGAGGTCAATCCAGACAGCGTCATTATAGAAGCGCACTCTCTGCGCGTCGTTCCGCGTGGCATGAATAAAAGGAATTCGTTGCTTCATACATCTCTCCCCAATTGTCACTAAATGTTCGTCCTGCGTGAGCGGTGGACGATTGCCCACTGATCGCGGATTAACTCCAAGTGCAACTCGATTAACCGGCGAATTCTTCGCAGTTCGCGATCGTTGAATCCGTGATTCTCATCAAATGAGATGGGATCCAAGAATACGCGCACGCGGTTTCCGCCCTTGAATACGTGCACATGCGCCGGTTCGTGGTCCTCGGAAAAGATACGCACATCGTAGCCATGACGCTGCCTGTACAAGACTGTAACCATAGAGCCTCGCAATCATAGTATATGAACTGCACAAGCGCTGTCAACGCTAGCAGGAGCCTAGGTCGCCGCCAAGCCGCCGTCCAACACCAGCGGATGCCCGGTCACAAACGAGGAGGCGTCGGAGCAGAGCCAGACGACGGCTTCGGCGATTTCCTCCGGCTGACCCAATCGTCCCATCGGGATCGCCCGCTCCATGATTTGCGCCATCAACGGATTGCCCTGCACTGCGCTGCGCGCCATATCCGTGTCGGTGTAAGCCGGGCAGACGGCGTTGACGCGGATGCCCAGCTTGGCGTATTCGAGAGCGGCAGATTTGGTGATGCCGACGACGGCGTGTTTGCTGGCGGTGTAGGCGGCCGCTTTGGGCGCGCCGATCAAGCCGGCGACCGAAGCGATATTGACGATGGAGCCGCCGCCGCGCTCAAGCATCTCGGCCAACTCGGCTTTCATGCAGCGCCAGACGCCCCGCAGATTGACGGCGAGCACGCGCTCGAACATGGCGTCATCGGCTTCGTGCAGGCGCTGGTCGAAAGAGCCAGCAATGCCCGCGTTGTTGACGGCCGCGTCGAGCTTGCCAAAAGCCTCAACCGTGGCCGCTACCATCGCGCTGACATCGGCTGCCTTGGTCACGTCGCAGGTCATGGAGATGGCTTTGCCGCCCGCGTCGATGATTTGCCGCGCCGTCTCTTCGGCGCCGTCGATATCCGAGACGCAGAGCGCCGCGCCCGCCCGCGCCAAAGCCAGCGCGCTCGCCCGTCCGATGCCCCTTCCCGCGCCGGTCACCAGCGCGACTTTGCCTTCCATTTGCCTCATTACATCGTCCTCGTCAACATTCAATATGGGTGTCGCTATCCTATCGAAACCGCCGAATATCTGTAGGGGCGGCCCTGTGAGGCGCCCGCCAAAACACAAACCGTAGGGGCGAGACGGTGGCTCGCCCGCGCGCCTGCTTACTGTTCCGCTTCCAAGATGCGACGAAGCGAAGAATCAGAACCGGGCTGTGTTATAATCCGCGCAGCTTTAGTCCGGAGAATGCCCCATGATTGACGATCCGATTTTGCTCAACGATTGGCACGCCGCGCTGCCGCTGACGCAGCTGGAGGCGAGCAACAACGTGATCGGCGCCCGCTTATTGGGCGAGGACATCGTCATCTGGAAATCGGGCGACGGCATCCGCGCCTGGAAGGACCTCTGCGTCCATCGCGGCACGCGCCTGTCGCTGGGCGAGGTGCTGGCCGACCAGACGCTGCAATGCCCCTATCATGGCTGGACCTACGACGCTGCCGGTCAATGCGTGCGCATCCCGGCGCATCCCGAGCAGAAGCCGCCGACCAAGGCGCGCGCTTTCACGTATCGCGCGACGGTCGCCTATGACTTCGTCTGGGTTTGCCTGGGTGAGCCGGCTTATGACATCGCGCCCTTTGAAGAATGGGACGATGCCAGCTACCGCAAAATCCTCTGCGGCGCCTATGAATTCGAGGCGGCTGGCCCGCGCATGGTCGAGAACTTCCTCGATGTCGCCCATTTTCCCTTCGTGCACGAGAATATCCTGGGCACGCAGGAGCGCCCCGAGATCCCGGATTACGAGGTTGTCACCGACGAGCATGGCGTCACCGCCTCCGATATCCGCGTCTTCCAACCCAATCCCGATGGCAGCCACATTCCCAATTGGGTGAGCTATACCTACAAGGTCCATCGCCCCTTGGTCGCCTATTTCCGCAAGGAAGCGGAAGAGAAATTCGCCATTCTGCTGATGGTCACGCCGATTGAGGAGGTCAAGTCGCTGATGTGGATGTGGATGGTGATGACCCAGGACGACAGCGCGGACGACTCGTTGCGCGCCTTCCAGGATGAGATCGCGTATCAGGACCTGCCCATCGTGCAGTCGCAGCGGCCCGAGCTGCTGCCGCTCGACTTGCAGTCGGAGCTGCACCTGCGCAGCGACAAGACGGCCATCGCCTACCGCCGCTGGCTCAACGAGCTCGGCTTGAGCTTCGGCACGAGTTGAGCTTGCGGCACAACCTATAGTCCAGGCTTTGCGTATTCAAATATGAAATCAAACGGAAGCAATCTTCTTTAGCTTGTCACAATCGTTAATACTGGTAGCGTAGGCTAATGCCGGTTTCGGCTATCGCTGCGCATCATCAGGCGACGGCGGCTAAGCCAAGGAACACAACTGGGGAATAAATGGCCGACGGGCAACGATCCATTGAGGCGGAGCTGATACGATACCGCATTGAGAAGCGGATGGCGGGACGGCGCGACTTGCTGCTCCACTTCCTCGCTTACATAGGCGTCGCCCTGTTATTTCCTTTGCATGTCAATTGGTTTACAAGCCCGGTAGACTATTATTTTGTGGGCGGCTTGTGGACAATTCCGCTGGCGCTTCATGCCTTGCGTTACTACTATTGCTGTTGCGGACGGGGACTCGCTGGGCGGGCGGACGAAATCGAGCGCGCCATCGACGAGCAGCGGGGCAGGACGGCGCTGGACGAAGACGAAGAGCTGCTGATTGAGGAGCGCGTCTCGAAGCGCGTTACGGCTCGGCGCCTTATCGTCGCGCATGCTCTGTTTTCGTTGATGTTCCTCGCCGTATACTTGCCTTACGCCTTTCACTATCTTGGTCTTGTGCCGGACGATGTGCCAGGATATTTGACGGCGGTATTCGGTGGCTTTGGGCTGGTCTTCGTGCTTCATTTGACTCGCTTCTTCTTCGTGCATGGCCGTACGCCAGTCGGCCGCGCATTGCAGATCGACGCAGAGATTGAGCGAGTGTGGCATCAATCGCGCGAGCAGGGGCGGCTGGCGATTCACGAGTTGGAAGAGGAACGGGCCGCGCTTGATCTGGGGGAAGTGCGAGGCCGGCGGCTGCGCTTGACCGCGGATGGTGAATTTGGCGAAGAGGTCGATGCCAGTTCGGCCAAGGTAGTTGGAGCAAATTGATCGAAGAGCTGTGAGATGAAACTCAAATTCAAGCCTTTGGCCAAAGCGGATATCCGCGAGCGAGTGGAGCGGAAGTTCCGCGCGCGCGGCAGCCTGCGATTCCATCTGCTCCTTGTATTCGGCGCATTGCTGATCCTGCTCTACAATGCCTTCGACTCTTGGGTAATGTGGGGCGAACTTCAAGGCTTTTCCACCGCGTTCTATCGATATCGAGACAGCGTGACGGCGCTGTGCTTGCTGAGTACGACGGCCGCGCTGCAGGTCATCCACTTTTATTTTCGGCACGGGCGCGGCCGCGAGCGGCACGAAGAGGAAACCGACCGGCGCATAGAGGCGCAGCGGCGCGGCGCGGCGGCCGAAGACGCGGAAGAACAGGAAGAGTTGGTTCGTACCCAGATGGCGGACAAGCTCAAAAACAGCCGCCTCGTCTTGTGGCATCTTGCGCTCTTTCTTGGCCTTATGAGTTTGCTGGTCTTTGTGCATCCAATGAACACGAGAGCCTTTTATCGGCCCGATCCAGACATCTGGCGGGGTCCCCTGATTCTTGCCAGCATTTGGGGGATCGGGCTGGGCGCGCATATTCTGCGGTATTTCTTCGCCCATGGCGGCCGATGGGAAAAGCGACAGGCGAAACTTGATCAACTGGTTGAACGCGAATTGCGCCGCGACCGACAGCGCCGATCAACCGTTGCGAAGTCTCGTGTTGACGCAGGCGTGATCAGCCACGAGGTAATTGAATGCGCCGGTCTGCAAAGGGACGCCCGATCGGAGCAGGCGTGATGAAACGCAAGAACCCATCGCAGCTGGAGACCGAAATCCGCCGGCGCGTGGAAGCTAAGTATGAAGAGCGCAACGGCCTCCTTATCCACGGCCTCAGCTATGCCGGCGTCAACGTCCTCGTCTGGGCGATCTGGCTCCTGACCACCGGCGGATTCCCTTGGCCCCTGTTCGTCACAATCTTTTGGGGCATCGGCATGGCCGGGCATCTGCTTGATTATTATCACAAACACGGGGGTGGCGCGCAGAAGCGCGAAGAGCGGATTCAGGAGGAAGTGCTGCGTCAAATGGAACGGTTTGAAGAACGGGAGGCAAGACTGCGCGTCGAAGATGATGAGATAGAGCGCGCCGATGTCTATGCGCTCGATGACGTTGACGCGCGCCACGTGCGGTTGACGGACGATGGCGAGCTGGCCGATTTCGAGACTTTGCCCGAACGCGATGCGATGGAGCAGGGGCGAAGAGGCTAGTTCAGCGGCGCCTAACCCCCTCGCCCCCCATCGCAATGGGGGATGACAGTTGAGCCGGAGGGCATTTCTCTTGACGACTCGCCCCGGTGACTATCCCTTGTGGAGACTGGCATACATGGTGTTAGAATAGTAGAGACTTGGAATGGGCGGTTTCGCCGCCCTCCGTGAGCGGGGAGGCTCGCAAACGATAGAACCATGATTCGCTTGAAACGACGCAATACCGCCTGGCTGGTCGCCATGGCATTGCTGATTGGCTTCGCCCTGCTGGCGGCGCCGGTTTCGGCAGCTGTGCAATTGTCTTTGATCGGCGCGTTGGCGGTCGCCGTGATCGCATCCATGATCGAGCTAGGTCCGGAACGCGCCAGCCTGCTGGACGTGCTGCATCGGGCGCCGGTGCAGCGCCGCATCACGCCGCAGGCGCGCGAAGCATCGGAGCGGGCGGCCGCGCGCGCCGGCTACTTCAACCGCAACGGCATCGTCATGTTGGATATCGGTTTGATCGCCATGCAGACCGGCGTCGAAGGCTTGGCGATGCGCCGCACGCGCAACATCTCCAAAGACGACGATGGCGTGCGGCCCTTCATCACGCTGCATGTCACGCCGGAGGAGGCCGAGCGGCAGGCGCTGATCCGCTACGAGATTTACAATCACCTGGGCGAAGAGCAATACGTGCACGAGATGAAGACTTTCCTGCGCGAGGGCGAGTTGAGCCTATTGGCCGATCATCATCTGCCGCTGGCCGGCAATACCAGCGTCGATGGCAACGGCGATTGGGACTTGCGCGTCTATGTCGATAACAGCCTGATTGGCATGCACAATCTGATGCTGTCGCCATCGGTGCGCGAGCGCCGCCGTCGGCTCAGCAGCGAGGCCGAAATCGACGCCTCGCTGCAGGACCGCCGCCGCAACCTGCAAGACGCCGTCATCGTCGAAGAAATGGAACAGCCGCAGTCGACGCAGCTCAAGGACTTGCTGCGGCAGACGAGTTCCTCCGGTCGCTCCGCGGGCGCGCCCGGGCGCCGCTAAGCGAGGCTATTGGCATGTCGGACAATCGCAACACCTGGTTTCTCGCCTTTATCCTGTTGGCGCTGGGGGCGGTGGCGCTCCTGGGCAACAGCTTCCCGGTCATTCTGGTTCTGCTTGGCCTGCTCTTCCTCGTCCGCCAGTTTGATAACGACAGCTCCAGCAGCGACGTCAGCGCGCAGGCTTACGATTACAGCTACGATTATGAGGGGCAGCAGGAAGAAGAGGAAGAAGATTACGAATACGAAATCTTTCATCAGCAGCCAGCCAGCGCCGAGCAGCGCGTCTATCGCCACGCCCTCGAATCAGTGACGCGCGCCGGGCTCGACCCCGATGAGGTGCAGGTGCTCGCCGTCGACATCGGCTTGCTGACCACCAAAGAAGCGACCGAGCCACAGATCTACCGCACCTGGTCGCTGCCCGACGACATCGATTACATCCAGCCCTTCGTCCAATTGCGCGTGCCCACCGAAGCCAACGGCAACATTCGCTTCGAGATCATCGACGCCGTCGGCGACGCCGTCTATATCCACGAGGACAGCTTCAAGCTGACGCGCGGGCGCAATTTCCTGACGCCCAATACGCGCATGCCGCTGCACGATCAAATGGAGTTGGATGGCAAGTGGTCGCTGCGGGTCATCGCCGATGGCGTCACCATCGCCGATCACCGCTTTGAATACGCCGAAGCGACCGGCGCCAACATCCGCCGCCACATCGGCGAGGACGGCGAGATCAACACCGAGATGCGCGCCGTCATGGCTGAGAACCGCGTGCCCAAGATGTCGCTGGACGACCTGCTCGCTTACCAGGGCGAGGAAGAGGAAGAAGAGCGCCGCGCGCGCTAGTGGGCAGTGGCAATCGCTTTTGGCGCTTCTGCCATGTTCCCTGAACCGCTACGAGCAACACAGTGATTATCGTTGCGCTACCAAATGCGTTGGATTGGGTAGTCGCTGAGCGCAGCGTCGCGAGAAATGATCGTTAAGTCATGGCAAATGGCTTGCGCGATAAGCATACGGTCGAAGGGATCTCGATGCCCTGATTTCGGAAAGGGAAGCCTGGCCACCATCTCAGCGTGTTCGGCCGTAATTTGCAGCGTGCCAAAGTCATTCCTGGCAGTATGAGTTTCGACGAATTGCTGAAGAGGGGCGGGTAGGGCGAGCTTCCGCAAACTGGATTTTATCGCCATCTCCCACATGTTGGCGGCGCTAAGATAGACTAGGCTCTGTTGATTCTCAATGATGCCTTTCGCTCTTGGGCTGAGGGCGCTGTGGTCGTTGACGAACCAAAGAAAGGCGTGAGTATCGAGCAGAAAACTCATTCCATGTAATCGGCGAAGTCTTCCAGGGGATCATCAAAGTCGTCGGACATCCATACTTGGCCGCGGGCGCTTCCTGCTATGCGCGGTTTTTTCGCCCGTATCGGAGTCGGCACGAGTTGTACCGCCCAGCCATTTTCCGCCGTGATTACGACCGTCTTTCCTTTGTGCGCGTCCGAAAGCAGTTCGTTCAGGTTGCTTTGCGCGCTTCTGACGGTGTAGGTTTCCATCGTTCGTTCCCCAATACGATGTTCATACTCAGTGTAACAGTTCTACTCGGCTAGTCAATGACAGCCGAGAACGGGAGTGTCTATTTTGAGGATATAAGCTGCCTGCGATCTTGTCAAAAATCTCTGCGCCTTCTGTGTTCTCCCTATTTTGGAGCTTTGTAGGGGCGAGCCTTGGCTCGCCCGTCTCACTCGACGCAGGGACATATCCACCTAGCTAGCCACTCCCCCGAGAACCGCGTGCCCAAGATGTCGCTGGACGACCTGCTCGCCTACCAGGGCGAGGAAGAGGAAGAAGAGCGCCGCGCCTAGCTAGCGCTTTGCTTCCCTAAAAGCGCGCGCCTTTTCCACATATTCCGCCGCCGTCCGCCGCATCATGGCGATCTCCTCGTCCGTTACGCCCCGAACCAACCGCGCCGGCGAGCCCAGAATCAGCGAGCGCGCGGGGAATTCCTTGCCCTCCGTCACCAGCGCGCCCGCCCCGACCAGGCAGCTCGCCCCGATGCGCGCGCCGTTCATAACGATGGCGCCCATGCCGATCAAGCTATGTTCGCCGATATGCGCGCCGTGGACGATGGCGCGGTGGCCCACGGTCACGCCCGCGCCGATGACCAGCGGCAGCCCGGGATCGGCATGGCAGACGGCGCCGTCTTGAATGTTGCTGCCTGCGCCGATGCGCAGCGATTCGCTATCGCCGCGCAGCACAGCATTGAACCAGACGCTCGCATTCGCGCCCAGCGTGACATCGCCGACGATGACTGCGCCCCTCGCGATGAAGGCGCTGGGGTGGACTTTATGCGGCTGGAAGGCGGTGTGGCGGGTTTTCATTTTGTTGAGTGGTGGGCGACTCACCGAGTCGCCCCTACATCCGTCCTTCCGTTGCGCCGCCCTCAGCCAGTCCGCTCAGCCAGCACCAGCACGTAGGCGCCGGCTGTGTCGCTATTGCCCTCCGTCCCCGAGTAGCGGCGCGCGCGGATATAATACATGCCGGTGGCTGGCAGCGAGAAGTTGTCAATCAGCGAGTTCTGGCTGTTGCCGGTGTCATCGTTGCGCGTCACAACCTCCTGCGCCGCATTCAGCAATTCCAGGTAGGTATCCAGGTTGCCGTCCACGCGGGTCATGGAGATGGATACGACCTCATTGCGGCGGCCGTAAAAGGCGTACAAATCGGCTTCGTTGTCGCCGCTGATCTTGCCGCTGACGCTGGTGCCATAGCTCAAGCTGTGGGCGTCGCTGGGCGCGGCGACCGCCGGATCGTCCAGAATGTCGAGGCTGAGGCGGAACTCGCCGCTGGTCCTGCCTTGCGCCCGGTCAAAGCGCGTCGCGATGATATGATAGCGGCCATCAGCCGGGATGCGATAATCGCTGATGCGCGAATCTTGAAACTCCTCGCCGCTGTCATCATCTTCCTGGATCGGTTCAAAGCCGGCGCCCGCCAGGATGAGGAAAGAATCAAGATCGCCGCTCTCGCCGCGTTCCATCGCAATCGTAATGAGATCGCCCGCTTGCGCCTCGAATGAGTAATAGCGCTCGAATTGGGCGTGGCCCAGGGTCCCGCGGCGGCTCTCGCCATAGGCAATTGGCAGCGGCGCCTGGCGCGAACTGCCGCTGCCGCTGTTCTCCGCTTCTTCGATGCTCAATACAAAGCTGCCCGAGCTGTCATCGTAGCGCGTCGCCACAATGATGTAGGCGCCGCTCCGCTCGATGATCAAGCCCTCGATGCGCGCGTTGCGGGTATCCCGGCTTTCGTCATCGTTGCTGGCGATCTCAAAGCGCTCGCTGTCGACGACCTGCAAGTAGGGGTCCAGCGTGCCCGACGAGCGCACCATCGAGATCGTTACAATATCGCCTTGCTGCGCCTGGAAGCTGTAATACACTTCCGAGCTGGTATCGCTAATCGTGCCCAGCACCGAATCGTTGTAGCGCAGCGTGCTGCCGGCTTCGGAGACGACGCCTTTGCGCGTCATGCGCAGCTCGTAATCTCCCGCCGTCTTGCCCAAGCCGTAGCCGAAGCGCGCGACCACAACGAAGTAGCGCCCGGAGGTTTCGATCGTCAGGTCATGCTCGACGCCCAGCCCGGCGGCCGAATCGTCGCGCCGCAGCCGGATGCGCCCGCCCTCGTCAAAGACGCTGAGAACGGGGTCGAGATCGCCGGCGCTCGCCTCCAGCTCAAAACGAATGACCTCGCCGCGCAAGCCCTCAACGGCATAGACGTCGCTTGGATTGCTGTCATCCAGGCGCCCGCTGATGACGCCGTCCTCTACGGTCTCGACGCCGCCGGCGCCTAGATCGCGCGGCTGCGCGAGCACAGCCGAAGACAGCGCAATCAGCGCCAAGGACACAAGAATGGTTGCCAATCTCATGCCATCATTGTAGCCGAGTTTCGGCTGGCAGGCAGAATGCGAGTGGGTCAAAGCGCCAGTCTGTTTGTGCGGGCGGGCGACCTGGAAAGTCGCCCTCGCACTCTGATGGGATTTGCAGGCGTCTATACCGGTCGATCCCTGTGGCAATTCCGCAAGAACTGCAGGCAGTCAGCCGAAAGCTCAAGCGCGGTCAGGCGCATGAAGTCGATCTCTTGCGCGCTCATGTCGGCGGGGTAATCGCCGATATCGTCGTGATACGACTCCAGTATGCGGCGCGCCTCCTTTATGTTATCGCTTACAGCATTTCTGGTTATGCCCATTTCATGGGCGACAAGACGATGTGACATGCCTTCAATGGCGAAGAGCACCATTGTGTCTCGTCTGCGGGGAGACAAATCCCGGTATTGCTTGGGACCGGGCAGCGTCCTGGCTTGGCGCAGCCGCCGGTGCGCGAGCCGGCGCCCGGCCGCTTCGACGCCGCTGCTGACGGAGAAGGCGTCGCCATCCAAACACAGGCAGGCGCAGACCGCCCAGCCGATATGCAAGCGTATATCATCCTTCAGCCAGTAGGCTTTGGCGCCGGCCTCGGCCGCCGCGTGGATCAAGTCGAGATCGGCGAACTGCGCCAGGCAAACCACTATGATGCGAGGAAACTTGTGGCGCAGACGGCTGATAGCGCCGCCCAGTTGCTCAGCGCCACCAAGGTGATTGGCGTCAATGACAATAACATCGGGATGCCGGTTGATTTTCTGCGTACGGTAAAGGTCCCAAAACTCTTCCAGCCGGCCGGTCTTGAAGATCACCGTCGTACGGCGATCCCAAGCGAAGTAGGCGTTGATGGCCGCCATGGCATAGCGGTCGCTGTCCACCACCACCACGTTGAGCTTGACCTTGCCGATTCCCGCCATGCCAGATGGTTCCTTTCGCGAAATGGATTGCTTCGGGTCGGGCGAGTCGCCGACTCGCCCCTACGGGTTTGCGGGGGCGATCTGGCGGCGCTTCAGATAAGCGACTACCTCGGCCGCCATGTCGTAATCGCCGCCCGGGATGATGTAGGCGCCTTGAATCAGCCCGCGCATTTGATCGAGCGATTCCTGCGCGATCAAGACGCCTTCGCGCCGCGCGTCGGCGCTCGCGGCCAGGCGCTCCATGATCGCCTGCGGGATGTTGATGCCCGGCACCTCATTGTTCAAGAAGCGCGCCTGGCGCAGGCTGCGCAGCGGCATGACCGCCATCAGAACCGGCAGCTTGAAGTCGGCGCCTGTCAGCTCCCGGTAACGCCGGTGAAAGCGGCGGATCTGCGCTGGCTCGAATATGGCTTGCCCCAAGGCGAAATCGGCGCCGGCTTTCATTTTGTTGCGCAGGACGCGGATTTCCCGGTCGATATCGTCGGCGCCCATATTGAGGGCGCAGCCGACTGTGAAGCTGCTGGGCATGCCGATGCTGTGCCCAGCCATGTCGACGCCTTGGTTCATGCCCTGCTTGATGACGTCAATCAGCCTGGATGGCGCCACATCGTTGACATCGCTGGCGTCCGGGAAGTCGCCGATGCGAGTCGGGTCGCCCATGACGACAAAGAGATTGCGCAAGCCGAGGGCGTGCGAGGCCAGCAGGTCTCCCTGAACGCGCAGCATGTTGCGGCCCCGCGTGGGGAAATGCAGAACGGTCTCGATGCCGAGCTGGGATTGCAGCAAATGCGCGACCGCCCAGGCGCTCATCTTCATGCGGGCGGCTGGCGTATCGGCGACATTGATCAGGTCGGCGCCGGCGGCGCGCAAACGGCGGGCGGCGGAAAGCAGTTGCTCGGTGTGGTAGCTGCGCGGCGGCGCCATCTCGACGGTCACGGTGAACTGGCTCCCCGCCAAGCGTTCGGCTAGCTCGGTCGGTTGGACGGGCGCCTGATCCTCGTGCTGGATGTCAAGCTCGCCGAAATGCAGATCGACGAAGTCTGCGCTGGGCTGGTCGAGGGCGCGGCGCATGGCGGCGATGTGTTCGGGCGTCGTGCCGCAGCAGCCGCCGATGAGCGTGGCGCCGATATTGACGAAGCTGGTCGCGCAATCGGCGAAATACTCGGCGCTGGCCGGGAAAAGAATGCGCCCGCCGACCACCTCGGGGAAGCCGGCGTTGGGCATGGCTGAGAAGACGGCGTCGGGCACGGCATGGCGCATCTGGCGCAGCGCGTCGGCGATGCCCGCGGGTCCGCTGCCGCAGTTTACGCCGATGACATCAGCGCCCGTTCGGTAGAGATCGTGAGCGACGCGCGCCGGCGGATAACCGGCGTAACTCAAGTTCTCGTGATAAAAGGTCGCCTGCGCGATGACCGGCAGCTCGGCGTCCATCTCGCGCAATACGCTGATCGCGAGCAGCAGCTCTCTGTGTTCGCTGAAGGTCTCGAATTGAATGGCGTCGACGCGCGCCTCCAGCAGAGCAATGAGCTGCTCGGCGTAGGCGGCTCTGGCTTCGGCCTGGCTGAGGCGGCCGTAGGGGTAGATGCCCAGGCCCAAGGGACCGACCGAGCCGGCCAGGTACACGATGTCACGTTCGCTTTCGCTTTCGGCGATGGCCAAGCGCGCGAGCTCGACGCCGCGGCGATTATAGAGCGCAAGATTGTGGGCGCGCCCGGCGCCCGCCAGCTTGAAGCGGTTGGCGCCGAAGGTATTGGTCTCGATCAAATCGGCGCCGGCCGCGACATAGGCTTTGTGAATGGCGAGCACGATTTCCGGGTCATCGACATTCATGGCGTCGAAGCAAGCGTCCGCGCGCGCGTGCGACTCATGATGCAGCATGGTGCCCATCGCGCCATCAGCCAGCAAAGGCTCGCCCGTAAGCAAGCGTTCGCGAAATGTCAAATCGGCCATGGTCGTCTCGCGTTGCGGCATTTCCGCAGTCCTGCGCTTGCCATTGCGGGCGACACAAGCGTCGCCCCTACGTTTGTATTTTTGCGGCGAGCCACCACAAGTTCGTACGGGCGAGCCGCCGGCTCGCCCCTACAGTTGCTGCGCTGGGGCGGGCGACTCGCCGGGTCGTTCGCTACCCAAATGACGCGTTTTCCGTATGCTTAAAGAAGGCGACATCATGAGATTGCGTTTGCCGACGCAGGCGATTCTAGCAGAAAAGCGGGCGACCTACGAATGAAGGCGACATCCAAGTTTACAGCGCCGATTCGCCGGCGCGCTCAGAAGCTGAAATCGCTTGATTTGGACGCGTTGGCTCGCGCCTCGGTCGAATGGCTCTTTACGAAGCTCCTGCAATTCCTTCGGATGAGCCGCGCTCAGATCTGCGGCGGTCGCAAGCTCGTCAAGCGCGAGGGCGTCTGGTATGTGCCACTGTGGCTGCCGATCGCGTTCGCCATCGTCCTGGCGTCGTCCATATTCTGGGATGATGCCGCGCGCATCGGCGGGCCTCTGTCTTCGTCGCTTGTTCACTGGCTGCGCGGCGCTCGCGAAGTCGAATTGGCGGAGTTCTTGGCGCCGGCCGTGTTGCACTGGTCGGATGAGATCGACCGCTGGTCGGCGCGCTATGAGGTCGACGCGCGCTTATTGGCGACGGTAATGCAGATCGAATCTTGCGGGCATCCCACGGTCGTCAGCAACGCCGGCGCCCGGGGCTTGTTCCAGGTGATGCCCTTTCACTTTGAAGCGGGCGAAGACATGCTGGACCCGGACACCAATGCGAAACGCGGCGCCGCCTTCCTCAATTACTGCGCTGAGGTAGCCGATGACGTGATCGGGTTGACCCTGGCTTGCTACAATGGCGGTCCGTCCGTGCTCAGCCGGCCGCGCGAAAGCTGGTCCTATGAAACGCAGAAGTATTATCGCTGGGGCGTCGGCATCTACAGCGATGCGCTCGCGGGCGCGGCGCAAAGCGAAACCATGGATCAGTGGCTGGCGGCTGGCGGCGCGCGTCTGTGCGCGCGGGCGCTGGAAGAATTGACGCCCTAGGCGGCAGCGCCTCAGCGGAAGCTGCGCATCACCGAGAGCACCTTGCCTTTGACCTCGCAGTTGCTCGGATGCACGTAGAGCGGCTCATAGGCTTGGTTGGCCGGCTGCAAGCGGATGCGATCGGCTTCACGGTAGAAATGCTTGAGCGTGGTCTCGCTGGCTTCGGGCAGCCAAGCCGCCACCATCTCGCCGTTGTCAGCCGTATGCTGGCGGCGCAGGATGACGATATCGCCGTCCTGAATCATCGAGTCGACCATGGAATCGCCGCGCACGGTCAGCGCGTAGACCTCGCTTTCGTCGAAGCCGCCCAGCAAGTCTGGCGGCACGGCGATGTAATCGTCCTCGTCGATGTGGTGGCCGATGTCATCGGGCAGCGAGATAGGCTCGCCAGCGGCGATCCGCCCGACCAGCGCCACGCGCGGCTGGGCTGGCTGGCTGAGCAAGCGCGGCGCTGGCGAGACGCCCGGGATGGCCGCGATGATGCGCAGCCCGCGCGATACCTTGCCCGAGCGCTCGATATAGCCGGCGTCCACCAATTTGTTGAGGTTGTAATTGACGACCGAGGTCGAGCCGATCGCGCACTCCTCGCCGATTTCGCGAATGCTGGGCGGGAAGCCGCGCTCGCGCGTGTAGCTGTACATAAAGCGCAGCATGTGCTGCTGACGCTGGGACAGTTTCTTAAAGTCCTTCATGATGACGCCCTTCGAATCGGCTCAGCCGGCCTGTCAATTCAGGCGTCGGCGATATTTGAGGACCAGTATACACGAACATCTGTTTGTATGTCAAATGTTCTGGCGACCAATTACTGCCGAATTGCAGAATATGCGCGAGGGTATTTTTGAACGCAGAGAATGCAGAAGTAGTTCCTACAAAATAATTAGAAATTGTAGGGGCGACTCACCGAGTCGCCCTCTCCGCAACCGGTATCTGTTCATGTGGGCGAGCCACCGTCTCGCCCCATCCAACTCGTATTCACGGGCGACTCGCAGAAGTAGTTCCAATTAAGTTATGCGAAAGAAGCGAGCCTCGTAGGGGCGACCAATCTGGTCGCCCGCTGCCGCTGCGACCTGTGGTTTTGGGCGACATGGTATGTCGCCTCTACAATTCGTTTTGGCCAGCGGGCAGATCGAGCAGCGGATCATCGCGCCGCAGGACGCCGGCGCCCGCCTGTATCAGGCGCTGGTTGCCGCTGGCCGGCAAATCGAAGGTGAAAACCGGCTGCCCCTGCTCCGAAGCGAAACGCGCAGTGTGCATCGCGCCGCCGTCTTCGGCCGCCTCGACTACGATGACAGCGCGGCTCAACCCGCTGATGATGCGGTTGCGCGATACCAGCCGCTGGGCTTTGGCGCTCCAGCCGGGATGTACTTCGCTGATGAGCGCGCCCCGCTCCCGGATGCGCTCGGCCAGGGAACTATTCGCCTCCGGATAAACATTCAGGATGCCGCTCCCGAGCACAGCTACTGTAAGGCCATCGGCCGACAAGGCGCCGCTATGGGCGGCGGCGTCAACGCCCAGCGCCAGCCCGCTGACCACGGCGCGGCCCGCGCGCGCCAGCTTCATCGCCAGCTCGAGCGCGATGAAACGGGCTTCATCGGAGGGCTCGCGCGTGCCGACAATCGCAACCGCGGCCTGCCAATCGGCGGGCCTCAGCGCGCGGCTGGCGAAGATGGCCAGGGGCGCGTCAGCCACGTCGCTCAGCGGCGCCGGATAGTCCCGATCGCCGCGCAGCAGAATCTCGACGCCTTGCTCGCTTGCGGCGCGCAGTTCCCGCGCCAGCGCGTCGAGGTCGATGGCGGCAATCTCGCTGGCGATTATCTTGCCGACGCCGGGCGCGCGCATCAGTTCCTTGGGCGAGGCGGCCAGAATCGCGTCGAGGTTATGGTCGAAGCAGTTGAGCAGGTTTTGGAAGGTAACAGCGCCGATGTTTGGCGAGAGGCTGAGCGCTATCGTCTGAAGCCGCGATCGGCAATCAGTCCTCTTCATAGTATTCGACGATGGAGAGTTGGATGGCGTTCATAAATGTAGTCACTTGGCGCAGCAGCGTTGACCATTCGGATGAGCTTTTCGGCGGTGACAGCTCCGACCAGGTCAAGATCGAGTTGAGCACAAAATCGCTGAAGAAGTAAAAGCCGCGCATCGCCTGCGGCAGGCTCAGGCCATCGGCGATCAGCCAGGCGGCGTAATCTTTGCCCAGGGTGATGGCGGCCGCCAGGCTGGCGTCGGGCGCGCCGGCGGCGACGTAACTGCGAATCGCCTCGAGCACGCGCCGCCCCTGCTCGCGCAAGTGCTGCTTGGCTTCTTCGCTCATCGCCTCATACCAAGGCGCTGTCGCCAAGCGTTCGCTGCCCACTTGCATACGCGTTTGGCCCAGCGCGTTCTGTATGATCACTTGCAGTTCAATGGGCTGGATATCCGTCTGCGCGTCAACCTGGTCGGCGAGATCGCTCAGTTTGAAGCGGCGATGCTTGCCGGCTGTTCGGCGGTAGGGCAGTTTGCCGCTGTCCGCCCAGTTGCGAACGGTGGCCGGATGCACGCCAAGAATCTCAGCCGCGCGCCGCAACCCAACCCATTCGCTGTCTTTTCCGTTCGCCATAGTTTTATCGCAGGATGCGCTTGCGCTCTGACGCCAGTATACCCGAATGCAAGCGTCAGTCAACTTCGGGCAGCCGGCGCCAGTCGGGCGGGCGCTGCGCGCGCCGCCAACGCCAACCGGCTGGATAGCCCAGCATCTTTGCCAGGTCTCCGATAAAGCGGATCCAAGGAATCGCCAAGACGCAGTAGAGCCAGACGGGCGGAGAGCTGTCGGGCGCGCGGCCGATTACAGCGGGGAGACGCCGATAGGCCTGCGCCAGATATAGCGCGCCGCCCAGCGGGAAGAGCAGCCAGATGGCGGGATTGATCGCCCATCCCGCGACGATGATGAACGGCGCCAGCGCCAAATAAATGAGATAGCGGATGAGATGGCGCTTCAGCCAGAGATTCGCCTTGCCATCCCCGCGCGCGTAGAGGTAATACTGCCGGAAGAATTGGCGCGGCCCCGACCTTGGCCGAAAGTAAACCAACGCGGCCGGCGCGAAGGCAAAGGCGCCCCCATACTGGCGCAGGCGGATATCGAAGACCAGATCTTCGCAGAAGTCGAGCCATTCCGGGTAAAAGCCAATGGCTTCCGCCGCTGATTTGCGGAAGGCGATGCTGCGGCTGCTGGGCAGGAAGGTCGCGCTGTCAATCTCGTCCGCGAGCGGCAGCGTGGCCGCGCCTAAAGCCGCTTCAAAGGCGGAATGCGGATCGGCCTGGAAGAAGCCGCCCACGACGTTCAGCGCCGGCTCGCGCAGGAGCGGCGCTGTGATCGCTTCCAGCCAGGCTTCGCTCAGGACGACGCCGGCATCGGTGACCGCGATGATGTCGCCGCGCGCCTCGGCGATAGCGCGGTTGCGCCCCTGGCTGATATTGCAGCCCGGCTCGACGAAAAGGCGCAGCGGCAATTCATCGGCGTAGCTTTGCATGATCGCGAGCGTGTCATCGGCGCTGCCGCCGTCGACGATGACGATCTCATCCGGCAGGCGCGTGCCCCGCTTGATGGAATCGAAGAGGCTGCGGATGTTATCGCCTTCGTTGAGGACGGTTGCGATCAGGCTGATCATGGGCGCCACGCGCGGAAATGCGGACCTGCGAACCAGTTTACAGCGTAAACGGAGTCGGGGCTAAGTCAATCGACCGCGGGCATATTATTCGCTTCGAGCATGGTCCTGCGAAAGTGGCGCGCGCGGTTTTCCCCGCGTTCGGTCAATTGCGCCTGCCCGGCAATGATTCTGATAGCGCCCAAGGCGCGCAGCCGCGCCAAGACGCGCGCCATCTTTCTTGGCGTCCAGCGGAAGTGGGCGTGCAGCGTCTCGACGCGCAATTCCGTCGCCGCCTGGGCAGTGCCCTGATGGTTGCGGATATGCGCCAGCACGACTTGTTCAGCGAATAGGCGGCGGCTGTTGGAACGGCGGACCAGGGTCGAGATCAATCCATAACGCGGCGAAAAGACCCAGGCGAGGGTAAAAAAGATGAAGATCATCAGCACCATCGATGCGCTGATAGACGAATCCCAGGTTTCAATCAGGTCAAGCCCGAAGAGCCGATTGATGAGCGCGATACCCTCGGCGATAGGCAGGACGCCGAAAAGCTGCCCGCGCGCCAGGTCATAACCGAAGTAGGCGCCAGCCGCCCCAATCAAGGGGCTCAGAAGCAGCAAGAGCGCCAGGCGGTCGGTCAGCAGATAGGCGGCCGCTGGCGGGATGATGAAGAAGGCGATCACGAGAATCGAGCCAACCGCATCAAACGCGCCGACGGCGGCCAGGCTGACGAGAATCATCAGCGCGTAGTTCAGCAGCCCGGGCCGATAGCCCAGCGTTTTCGCCAGCGCGGCGTCAAAGGCGGCGAGCTTGAGTTCCTTGTAGAAGAGCAAAACGAAAGCGAGCGTGAACAGCGCAATCACTAACGTGACCGAAATTGACTTGGGGAAGAAGACGAGCGCCGGTTCACGTTCCAGCAAGCCAGCGTTCCAGGCTTGGGCGGGGCGGTAAACGCCGCAATTGGCGCAGACTTCGATGAATTCGGCGCGGCTGTCCCGCGGGCTGATGCCCAGAGCGCGGCAATTGCTGCATTGGCGCGTCATCCGGGCGGCCGGATGCTTCTCGGTGACGGTGACTGATTCGCAATTCTCGAAGCAGTGGCTGTTGGTATTTGCCCAAGCTAAGCCGATCTCGCCCACCAGCACCGCGTCTTCATCGAGGTGCGCGTCATCGACGAAGCGCGAAACCAGGATGACCGCGATCGCGAAGAGCAGCGGGAAAGCCAAGCCCAGGGCGGCGTCCTGCCGCACCAAGCCCGAGCGATACAGCATCTCGGTCAGCATAACGGTGCCGACGCCGGCCAGCGACGCGCCGAGAACCAGCCAGGGCGACGAGGTATCGCCCTCGACGCCGAATACCTCGGTCATCAGAAGAAAGGCGACCACGATGCCCAGCAGCACGGTATGACTGATGGCGTCGCTGGTCAGCGCCAGGCCGCGCAGGAGCAAGAACGCCCCCAGCAGCGCGCCGCTGATTGCGATCAAGCAGCCGACCAGGATGGCTGTGTTTTGCGGCGAGCGCAGGAAGGCGTTCAATTCTTCGCGCGCCACGAAGTTGAGCAGGAAGTCAATGAGGAAGCGCTCCAGCGGCATCATGCTTCGGCGCTCTCCGGCAGGAGCTTTTCCAGCTTGGCGACGGCCGCGGGCGGCAGCCGCGTGGCGATGTCCGACTGACTATCCGCGTCCAAGACCGGCAAGCCCAGTTCGTCAGCATGAAGCCGGTAGAGATCCCAAAGCTGCTGGTTGCGCCTGCGTCGCCGCGCCAGCTCGATGCCGCTCGGGCTGAGCCGCCAACCGGCCGCGTCGAGCGTCGCCAGGCCCCCGGCGCGCAGCTCGCGCAATCCCAATTCGGCGCTGCCGTCGCCGACGCCGCGAATGAAAGCATCGGGCACGGCGGCATCGCTAGCGCCATGCGCCAGGGCGTAACGGTACAGATCGCGCAGGGTGTTGCGGGCGGCCAGCCGCCGGCGATTGGTGCGCGCCCGCATTCGGCTCCAGACCAGACCGCGCCCGGGCGCGAAAGCCAGCGAAATCAGAACCAGCGCGAAAGCGGCGACGATGATCGTAGGACCGGTGGGAATATCGCTGTCCAGGGCGCTGACGACTGCGCCGACGCCGCCGGAAAAAGCGCCGAAGACGGCCGCCAGGATCACCATCTGATCCAGCTTATGCGTCCACTGGCGGGCGGCGACGCCCGGCGCGATCAACATGCCGACCATCAGGATGACGCCAGCCAGTTGCAAGCCCAGCACAATCGTCACAACGATCAAGGTCGAGAGCAGCGCGTTGAGGCGCCCGCTGCGGAATCCGTTGGCGCCGGCGAATTCCGGATCAAAGGTGACCAGCTTGAATTCTTTCCAGAAGAGGGCGAGGACCAGCAAGACGGCGATTCCGACCGCCGAGACGAGCCGCACATCGCTTTCGATGATGGCGGCCGCTTGCCCGAAGATGAAGTGGTCAAGCCCGGCTTGACCGGCGTCAGGAATGGATTGTATGTAAGCCAGCAGGGCGATGCCAGCGGCGAAAAAGCTCGCCAGCGCGATGCCCAGGGCGGCGTCTTGCTTGAGGCGCGTTGTCGCCAACAGGGCGGCGACGAAGCGCAGACTCAGCCAACTGGCGATGCCGGCGCCGATGAGCAGGGGTCCCAACTCCCGGCCCGCCAGCAAAAATGCGATCGCCACGCCGGGCAGCGCCGCGTGCGAGAGCGCGTCCCCCAGCAGGCTCTCGCGCCGCAGTACGGCAAAACAGCCGAGGGCGCCGCTGATCAAGCCCAGGATGGCGCCGCCCAATGCGACAACGCGCACCGTGTAGCTGAAGCGCAATCCGAAGAGCGCCTGGCTCAGCGGAAGTATGAGGACGCCGAGCAGCGCAATTGCCGCGATGATCAGCCAAATGCGCCGATCGTCGCCCTTCAAGATATGCTGGCGCCTCATGTCGCGCTCGCCGCCAGCAACTGACCGCCATGTAAGGTGGAGACGCGCCCGCCGTAGGTTTTGCGCAAGTTCGCCAATGTGAAGGTCTCGCTGGTTCTACCGCTGGCGATCACTTCAACATTGAGCAGGGTCACCCAGTCGAAGTATTCGGCGACCGTCTGCAAGTCGTGATGGACGACCAGGACAGTCTTTCCGCGCTTGTTCAGCTCGCGCAGGATATTGACGATGGCGTTTTCGGTGACGGCATCGACGGCGGCAAATGGCTCGTCCATGAAATAGATCTGCGCGTCTTGCACCAGGGCGCGCGCCAGGAATGTCCGCTGCTGCTGGCCGCCGGATAGCTGGCTGATCTGACGATCGGCGTATTCGAGCAGCCCGACCTGCTCCAAAGCCGCCAGCGCCAGCTCCCGCTGGGCGCGGCCCGGGCGGCGGAACCAGCCTAACTTGCCATAGAGCCCCATCGTCACGACATCCAGCACGGAGGTCGGGAAGTCCCAGTCGACGCTGCCTCGCTGCGGTACGTAACCGACCAGCGGACGCGCCCGCTCGTAGGGCTCGCCGTAGAAAGCGACCGTGCCGGCCGCGCGCGGGATCAGATTCAGCGCCGCTTTGATCAAGGTGCTTTTGCCGGCGCCATTGGGTCCGACGATCGCCATCAACACGCCGGCCGGCACATCGAGATCGATATCCCAGATGGCCGGCTTTTCGTCGTAGGCGACGGTAAGATCGTCGACTGAGAGGGCGAAACTCTGTCGCGTATCCATTACCCGCGTTTCCGCGTCAATCCAAGAAAATGTCGGTTGTCACACATATTTTCACCACAGAGGAAATGAGGCAGCACAGAGAACACAGAGGTGTCTGGGATAGCATTCTGCGGTATGCGTCGGTCGTCATCCGTCGATTTCCTGGAAAATAGGCGGCGGGCGAGCCACCGTCTCGTCCCTACGGATTTTGCGATTTGGCGCGTGTACGGGTCAGCCGGTGGCTGACCCTTCGCAATCGGCATTCCACAGGTCATCCGGCGGCTGTGGCAGCAGGTCAGGGGGCCATGGGGGAATGACCACGGCGACGCCCATACACTGATAGGATTGCATAATTGTGAGGGCGTTCTGCGCCAGCATGCCGACATAGGCGCCGCCGAAGCTGCCCGGCTCGCCCATGGCGTCGCCGAAGAGCTCGCGCAGCCCGATGCGCGCTTCCCAGCCCTGCGCGCGTACCGCTTCAATCACCGCTTCAATCGTATCGGGCGGAATGCTGCTCTCGACGAATAGCACAGGGATCTCGTTGTTTACGACAAAATCAACTGTCTCCAGAATATCGCCGACGCCGGCTTCATCCTCCGTGCTCATGCCCTGAATCGCCTGCATGCGCCAGCCGAATGCAGCGCCGAAATACTGAAAGGCGTCATGCGAGGTCACCAGATAGCGCTGTCCTTCAGCCACCGAACGCATGCCCGCGTCAGCCCAGTCGTAGAGGAGTTGCAATTGCTCAATGTAGACGGCGGCTTTGGCGCGGTAGCCAGCCGCATTCGCCGGGTCAAGCGCAGCCAGCGTCTCCGCCAGATCCGCGACCGTCAGCTGCCAATTCCGCGGGTCAAACCAGAAATGGGGATCATCCACATTGATCAGCGCCTCTGACAGATCGTAGCCGCCGATGACGAAACCGGCGTCCTTGACCGGGTCGCTCAAGGCATAGATGGCGACGCCCTGCTCCGACAGCGCTTCGAATACAGCGTCGAACTTGCCCTCGAGATGCAAGCCGCTGTAGATCACCATTTCCGCCTGGTTCATGGCGACAATATCGGATTCGGTCGGTTGATAGAGATGCGGATCGACGCCCGCGCCCATCAAGGCGGTGAAGCTGACGCCATCAAGGTCGGCGCTTAAGATGCGGATGAGGTCGGCCGCCTGCGTGGTGGTGGCGACGATGTTGAGCGAGTCCTCAGTGGCGCGCGCGCTGGTTGCGAATAAGAGAGGCAGGATCAAGAGAAGTATCAAGCAAGAGCGGCAGGTCACGTGGCTTTCCCTCGGGACAACTATTTTAGCGATATTAAGTATATTTTTAGCCTACCTTAAAAATATTGTCAAGGGCGTCTAATCGATTTGCTGGCGATCGCGAAAATGCAGGGCGAGACTTGTCTCGCCCCTACGGAATGTTGGCGGAACGCGCTACCAGAACCGCCAGCGCTTCTTCTTTCGCGGGGTCAACCCATGCGTCAGCGTGGTCAAGCCGCCGCCCCAGGCGCAGAACAGCGGGCGCTGCTCGGCGAGGAGTTGCTCGATCCCCGGCGGCGGATTCCGCCGTTGGACCATCTCCATGAATGCGCCTTCGCGCCGCATGGCCGCCAAGGTCCGTTCGCGCGTCAGACCCACTTCCCAGCGCCACTTCTCGGGGAAGAAATAGTAGTAATGCGTATACGTAATCGCGGTCGTGGCTGAGACTGCGCGACTTTCGTATGACCACAGGTCGCGCCCGCTCAGCGCCGCCATCTCCGCCAGCAGCGCCAAGGCGCAAGTAGCGGAAAGCTGCGCCTCGTAGCGCCCCGGCGCATCGGCGATATCGGCAACGCTCCGAATAAATCCCTCGGGATGAATGCGCTCAGCCACAACCCGACGGTAGACAGCGGCTCCGTCTTCAAGTTCTTCTTCGCGCCCCAGCAGAATGCCGGCCGCCATCGTCAGCGCGCCCCGCCACAGCTCGCGTTCAGTGTCGCTGCTTTCGCCCGGCAGAGCCAGCCGCGCCAGGCGCCGCTGGATGCCAGAGCGCCAGCCGGATTGCCAGGCGGGCTCATCGCGCAGCATAGCCAGGACCGCTAGCCAACCCAGCGCGCGCTTAATATCGTCGAGCTCGCCGCCCGCGTCGTCGGCGAAGTCGCTCGCTACGAGTTCCTCAGCCGCCAACTGGCTCGCCTCAGCTTCGTCGCAAAACTGACCGCGAATGGCAGCCAGATGCGCTCGCGCGAGCGGATCGGCGTCCAAGGTCCTGATACGGTCGAGCGCGCCGCGTATCGGTTCGCGCTCCCTATTGGCTCGGGCAAGCTGCAAGTCGGCGGCCGAGTGGAAGAGCCCGCGCGCTTGGCTGGCTGCGGACGACAACTTAGCCGTCCTTCAATGGTCCGCCGCTGGTTGGCGGATTTTGCGTCGATTGATGAGCAGGGGAAGCGGTCATGGCCCGCGCGCGCTTTCGACGCCGCCGGAACACTAAAATGTAAATCAGCAAGCCGATGACGCTCATGACGACAAAGACCAGCGCGCCGACGAGTATGGCATTTGCAAGAGCCGCAACCGCCGCTGCGTCCAGGGCTAAGGCGCCGGCGCTGGACCCGTCGTCGGCGAGCAGCGGCCGGACACCGAATTCGATGCGGGCGGGCGCGTCGCCAGGATTCACCGACGCGGCGAAGGTTGACGCGGCCGTGCCGATGAATTCGGCGCTGGTCACTCGCAGGCGGTATTCGCCCGCCCGCAGTTGATCGAAGCACATCAGCCCGTTGGCGGCGAAAGGCGAATCGTCCAGGAGCGCCGCGGCGATGGTGACGCCGTCCGCGTTTAGAAGGCTGGCGCCGATGCCATGCGTTATTGATCGCTCATCAGCGTCGCGCGAGCCGTTGCCATCTCGATCGTCGAAGGTTAAGACGCATATCTGGCCCGTTTCTTGCGCGCTGGCGGCCGCCGTCATCAGTATGAGCAAGCAGAGTAGCGGCAACCGCCAATGGCGAAAGATTGAGCGGACCTGCTGGCGAGGTGGATTAGCCGGCATCATCGACCTCGCACGACAAGCGAGACCGCCAAGCCGCTGAACAGGACGACGCCAGCCAAGCCCAGGACGAACAGCCCGCCGAGTTCGCGCAGGGGACTTCGCCCGGCGCGCGCCTCGCTTGGTTCGGGCGCGGGGGCCTCGTCGGGCGGCGCGAGCGCGGGAGCTTCCAAGCCGAGCTTGGCGCCAAAATCGACGCGCGCCAGCCCGCCCGCTCTCAGGTCAACGCGTAGGCTGGCGGCGCTGGTCAAGCCGAAGCCCGGCGGCGCGATTGCCTCGAGAGTGTAGAACTGGCGCTCCAATTCATCCGGGCAGTAGGGCTGGCCGTTGCCGTCGGTCTTATACTCCGAACGCAGCGCGCCGCCAGCTTCGAGCAGGAGGATCGTCGCATCCGGCAGCAGTTTCTCGTCAGGCTCCATCAAGCCGTTCTGATTTTCATCTTGATAGACGGCGGCGCAGAGCCGCGCGCTCAGATCGGCCGGATCCCGCATGGGCGCGTCCGCATCCCGCACGGGCGCCGGCGGCCAGCGCTGCGCCGCCACAACGACGGCAGGGGCATTGGCGGTCTCGGACCCGCCGGCGTCTTCGCTGGCTGCTTCGCCTTCATCGCCGGCCAGCTCGCCTGCGCTTATGACCAGCAGCCGCTGGCCAATCTGTAAAAGCGCTTCCCGGTCGATGCCGTTGAGGCTCAATAGCTGGTCAAGCGTGACGCCGTACGCATGCGCGATTGAGATCAAGGTGTCGCCGGCTTTAACCCTGTGGATGAGGTCGCCGCCGTTTTCCGCTTGCGCTTGAGCCCGCAGCAATCCAAGGGCAAGGAAGACGCAAGCGAGCAGAAATCGACTCAAGGCAGCTTTCCGTCCATACGAGGCTCGTCCACTTCGTGTTGCGCCGCGCGGCAGCGGCGATCGCGCGGCTTGCGAGCGTGTCACGAAATCAGCGAGTCGGTCTCCGAGGCGTCTTCCGGCGCGGGCGGGACTGGCTTCCGTTTGGCGCGAATGGCTTTGAGCGCCTGCGAGCGCGTCAGAAGCACGGACTGGTCGCGTTCGCTTTCCAGCGCTGCCGGCACCTGCGCGCGCTCTTCTTCCAAATAGGTCTTGAGCGCGCCGCTGATGGACTTCACGGGCGCGTCATCGCCGTACTGGTGGCGCAGGTCCAGCAGGTTGTTCATCAGCCAAAGGAAGAGATCGCCTTCCGTGCGCGCCTCGTGCTTGCCTTTCGCCAAGCCCAGCACATTATGCTTTCGAATCAAGTCGATAGCGGGCTTGTACATGGTGAAGTACCAATCGGCGGTCGCCTCTTCGGTCGTCAGCGCATGGCCCTCCAAAGGCTCCATCACCCGCTCGTGCAGAAAGATATGCCCCATCAACTCGTGATAACGGGATGGCTCGGTCAGTTCAATGGACTCGTGTTCGGGTACCGCGCGCGATAGACCGGTCTCGTCGAGAAAATTGGCGTAGGCTTCCGCCGCCTCCAATTGGCGATGGCTCATGCCGGGCCGCAGGGGGATCGTCGTTGGCATTTCGATCACATGCGCCTGGATCGTCTTGGCGCTCAACTGACGCGCCACTGATACGCGGTGATTGCCATCCCGCACAAAATACACATCGCCAACCTTGTACAGCTCGATCGGCGGCGGACCCTCCAGGCTGTTCGCCAGCGCGTAAACACGGCTCCAGCGTTCTTTCATGCCCGATTTGCGCGGCAGAAAGGTCGATGTGAAGTCTTTGTAACGCCCGACGCTGCCCACGATCTGATCCAGCGGCACATCGCGCACGCCCTCGTAATGCTCTTCGTGCAGATGCAAGCGACTGCGGATCTCGTCGAAGTTGAGCAAGTCCTGGTGCCGCCCGGTCAGCTGGCTGAGCAGCTCCCGCCAAAAGGCTTTGTTGTAGACGGACTGGAATTTGACGCGCCCCTCATGGAGACGCTGTTGGTAGTTCTGGCTCTCTGCCATTTTGCCTCTTTATCCTTTACGTGATTTGCACTTTCAACAAGGTCTCTACAAAAGCGCGCACGTAAAGCAGCCGACATGCATTTGATTTACGGCCGGTCTAGCCACACTATAACATATCTGAGGGCGAGCAGGGTAGAATTTGATCTATCGTTGCCATGCGCCGCGGCAAGCGACCCGGGCGCAGGCGCTATCATTTTGTCCTGGCATAGCATTGACGACGAGCGGCGGGCTAATCTTACCTGATCGCCGGGCAATTGCGCCGACCGGCTGGCTCGCGCCCGCAACCGAAAGCGCCGCGATGAAGCGAGCGACGACGATACAACTCAATCAGATCAATCAAGACTTTTACCGCGCGACCGCCGCTGAATTCGACGCGACGCGCCAAGGCGGCTGGCCCGGCTGGGGGCGGCTGCTGCCCGCGCTTGATTTGCCGCTGCATTCGCTGCTGGACTTGGGCTGCGGCAACGGACGCTTGGGCGTTTTTCTGGCGGCGCGGCAAGCGCAGCCCTTCACATACATCGGCATCGATAGCAGCGTCGATCTGCTGGCGCGCGCCCGGCGTCAATTGGCGCGGGATCCAAACATAGCGCTCAAGCTGATTCAACGTGATATTGTTCTGGAAAGCCTGCCGCCTGAAAGAGCGCAATTGGTCGCCCTCATTGGGCTGATCCACCATGTGCCTGGATTCGCCAATCGGCGGCGGCTGTTGGCTTCAGCCGCGCAACGCGTCCAGCCGGGCGGCTGCCTGGTCTTCGCCGCCTGGCGTTTCTACGAGCGCGAGCGTTTCCGGCGGCGCATCGTCCCTTGGCCCGCGGGCATTGATGTGGAGAGGCACGATTATCTGCTCGATTGGCGGCGCGGCGAACGAGCCTTGCGTTATTGCCACTATGTCGACGACTCCGAGCACGCGCAACTGATCGCGGCGACGGGCTTGCGGGTCACCGCCGATTTTCGCGCCGATGGCGCCGATGGCGACTTGAATCGCTACACTGTCCTGCAAAAAGGGTAGGGTGGCGCGGAACCACCCCCGCCCTCCAAAGAATGCAGAAGCCTAGCAGCTGCCTCTGCCGAGTATGTAGGGACGTTCGGCGCGGAGATTGTTGTTCTCGTTCGTCTCAGCAACTTGATTGTGTACGTCGAGGAACATATTGATGTGGTGCAGCGTCTCGACATGAACGGTCGGGCTCAGCGCGCCGAAAACAGTTTGCGCTTGACCCGGCGCCAACGCGCCAAAAGCGATTCGGGTTGTCTCTGCCGCCGCCGATCCCGCATTCCCGCTGTCCCGCACTTCGATTAGACCGCCGCTCGTCGAGGCGGCCGAGCCGCCGTTTCGCACCGTGACCGTGATTTTGTAAGTCTGGCCGCAGCTGACGGGATGGGGATCGATAAACGTGGGCTGTTCGATATAGAGGTCGGGTCCAGTAGTAGGCTGTTGCGGCTGCGGCTGCTGCGGCGCTGGCATAGCCGTCGGGATCGGGACCGGCGTTGGCGGCAGGGGCGGCGGATTGATCCGCGGCAAGTTGCTCAAATCGCCCTCGGCGCGCACGATGCCGGGAAATATGAAGCCTCTCCGTCCGTTTGCCAACTCGATGTACCACCAGCGCGTGGCGAAACTGCTGATGCCCCTGATTGGCGCCGACTGGCCCTCCAACAAGTGACCGATGACGCCGTACTGCGTCGAATCGCCGGCGCGCACGTTCGAATTCACCGTGGCGATGACGCGCGGCGACGGGTCCGTCATGGGATCGACTCCCGGCTCCCCATCGGCCTCCGGCGCCGGCTCAGCCACGGATGGCATCTCGGGCTCGTCCATAGCGATTGCCTGTTCCTCCGCGGCGGCGACCATGGGTCTGTTTTCTACCCGGATGGGGCTGACGCGGTAATACAGCGGCGCGTCGCCGCCAATGTTGACGGTCAAGCGCAGTTCATACAAGCCATCATCTAGGGTCATGGTATTCCAACTGCCGAGGATATCGTCTGCAACTGCCTCGATACGCGGCAATGTCGCCGGGAACCATTGATCCTGCGCAGCCGCGTCGCCCATCATGTCTAAGTCGAGCGGACGAAACTCAATGTAGAAGTTGCGCATTATGTCCAGGATGACGGTTCCGCGTATGTCAACGCTGCCGCGAACCACATAAACCGGCGGCGGGAAGCTGATATGCGCCGCCGGATCCATCATGTCGGGGTCCTTCGGTTCGATCACTTCGGTATCGCCTTGCCCGAAAGTCGGCGCGGCAAACATCAGCAGCGCGCATACAAAGATTACAAATGTTGAGATTCGCTTCATGGCAGTGCCTCCTGAAAAGAGAATCGGCCATACAGGTTTCATGAGTATGGGCATTCTGTTATCTTATCATAAATCAATTAGATGATTCGCGCTTGAATCTGACGCGCAGTCTGCGCGTCTGCCCGCCTTCGCCACATCTGAATTGCGCTGCGCGGGCCAGCTCTGGCCACGCTGCGCTTGGTTCGGTGCGGCGACAGGTCTCGGAGGCTCCACAATGCCGAAGCCCATCGTTCGCATCCATGACCTGCATAAGACCTACCGCGAGGGCGATCGCAAATTGCATGTGCTGGACGGCGTAAGTCTTGACATTTACGCGGGCGAATTCCTGGCTCTGCTCGGCGCCAGCGGCAGCGGCAAGAGCACCTTGCTGAATCTCTTGAGCGGCATCGACAGTCCCGACCGCGGGCGCATCTTCATCGACAGCCTGGACATCACCCCTCTCAACGACCGGCAGCTCACGCTCTTCCGCCGTGAAAACATCGGCATCATCTTTCAGTTCTTCAATCTCATTCCGACCTGTACGGTGCGCGAGAACGTTACGCTGCCGCAAGAATTGGGCGGAGCGCCGCGCCGACGGGCTGAAGCCCGCGCGGGCGACCTCCTGCGGCAGGTTGGCTTGGGTGAGCGCGCCGACGCCTTTCCCGATAAGCTCAGCGGCGGCGAGCAGCAGCGCGTCGCCATCGCCCGCGCGCTCCTGCATGAACCGAAGATCGTGCTCGCCGACGAGCCCACCGGCAACCTGGATGACGATACCGGACGTGGCGTCATTCGGCTGCTCCTGCGCCTGACGCGCGAAGCGGGCAAAACTTTGATAGTGGCCACGCACAGCGGCGAGATCGCGCGCCAAGCCGACCGCGTCTGTCGTATTCACGACGGTCAGCTGCGGGTCGAGACCCCGCCGGCTTAGCGCCTTCGTCAATTCGATTCGCGCTACGATATGATGGCTTGAATTGATCTGCGCTTGATCTGGGCGCCGGCGATGATTTGTGCGTTCTGCTCAAATCCGGGCGGCGACGCGATAGAAGATTGTCGCGAGACGCGGTAGAATTATAGGCGGCAAGCGTCGCGCAGGCCCGGTTGCGCAGCGGCGCCTTTTAGCCGCAGCGCTTGTACCCGATCGCTCGCTCCTTGGCGAAAGCGCGCTACAGACGAAAGGCGGGGACCCATGGTTGACACGAAGCAAAATAGCACAGTGAGCGCCATCCTCTCCGAATTGCGGGACGTGAACAAAGACAGACGGCGCACAGCCGTGATGAAGCTGGGCATGGTCGGCGGCGATCAAGCCGTGCGCGCGCTGATCGGCCTCGTGGACAATGGACAGGAAGACTTGATCGTCCGCGGCCGAGCCGCTCTGATGCTCGGCAAGCTGAAGGACGATCGCGCGGTGCCGCCCCTGATTCGCGCCCTGGACGCGCCCGGTTTCGTCACGCCCTACAATGCCGCCCAGGCGCTGGGCAAAATCGGCGATCCGCGCGCCATCGACGCCCTGCTGAGCTTCGCCGGCAGCAGCAACGACAAGACCCGCGCCGCCGCCGTCGAAGCGCTGCGCCAATTGGGCTGCGAGTTTGAAGCCGCCTTCGGCGAGCCGCAGCCGCGGATATAGAGACTCAACTCATTTTATAGCGGGCGCGCCTGATTCAGGCTGACGAAGACTGGATCGCGCGGCAGCTATGTCCCAAAACCGCAACCTCCACCAAGCCAAGACCAAAGAGATTCCGATGGACTGGGACGACGCGATGGGCGTGCCGATTACGTTCTCGAACAAGCACAATCCAGAGCAGTTTGAGATTCTCGGCGCGGATACTGACTTTGCAGGCAAGCTCGGGAGCGGCTATGTCAAGGGCAACAGAAAATATGCGCGGATCGTCATCCAGCGAAAACTGTAGGGACGAGCCGGCGGCTCGTCCCTACATTATATGCGATTGTTTACGCGACCTCGTCGCCGGCTGCCATGACGACGGCGAAGGCGGCTGCGGCGGGCTTCATCGCTCCATAAGCAACTTGACAAGTTTGCCGGGTTAATCAACAATTGTGATGACTGACAGACAAGGAGTATTCCATGACGAACGAGCAGGCGCTGGCTGAACGAATGGCTAAAGTGGAATCTTCCATCGAAACAGAACGCCCGCATCTGGCGACGAAAGCGGATTTGGAAAAGCTGAAAAGCGATCTGACATTTAGAATCATTCTCATTAGCGCCGCATTGCTGGGCCTCATCAAGATAATCCCGCCCTTTCAAGTCTAATCGCTTTGGAAGAAAGATCGCTTCAGCCCGCGTAACCGACCGGCGCATGCGTAGGCGCGTCGCCTTGGCCATTCGGCGTGAGTTCCGTCACCGCGCCTTGCCGCTGCGCCTGGCAGGCCAACGCAGCCTGATCTCTCCGCGCGACCAAATCAGCAGGATTCACGTGGCTGACAGCCGGTCGCAGATCCAGCGCCGCCTGAAATTGCGCTTGCGCCGGGCAGTGATCGCCTTGCAGCGCCAGCGCCAGCGCGTAGTTTCGATGCGCCTCCTGCAATTCTGTCGCGACCGACCCATTCACATAATCGCGCACGCCAAACTCATACACCATGCTGCTGAACTTGCGGACGGATTCGGCCGGATTGGCGACCTTGTAGCGCTGCCCGTCCAAATACATCAGGGCGATAAAGCGTTCGTAGCTAAGGTCGTCAATGTTGCCATACTCTTCCGCGCGGTCGGTCAGCACAATCGCCTCGGATAGCCGGCCTCCGCGGTAGAGCGCGAGCGCCTGCGCCTTCAGCGCTTCCAGTAACAGACGGCGCGTCAAGTCCCGCTGATAATCCCGATCAATGCTGATGATGGCGTCCAATGTGTCTATGGCTGCGTTGTAGTTTTGCAGGCTGAGAGCCTGCTGCGCCTCCAGCAGTAGCGCCTCCAGGTCGTATTCTGCGAGTCCATCGTCGCTGGCTGGCGCCAAGGTCGGCGCGGTTGTTGGCAAAGCCGTTGACGGAAGCGGCGTGGCGCTCGAAGGACGCTGGGTGGCGGTCATGGTTGGCGGCGCTGTCGTCGGGCTGGGGACGGCGAGTAAGAAGGCAGCCGTGGCGGTCGGCGCCAATGCGCCAAGACAAGCCGGCTGCGGCGCCTGCTTTTCTAATTCCTCAAAGCGCCTTTGCGCTCGCCGAAAGGCGTGTTCCGCCAGATCCTTCGGAATATGCTGGCACTGAACTCGAATCTCGGAATGGGTGGCGGCCGCCGAGTCCGCGCGCGCCGTCGCCAAACCTGAGCTCCAGCCGGCATAGACCGCGAAGACTGCGATGAAGAACGCGCTGAGCAGACAAATGAATCCGCCGAAGCCCCAGAACAGGCAAGCCCAGCCGCGCCGCCCGCGTCTCGTTTCCGCGTGATTCACGATTTGCGCGTCTCTTGATTTCACCGGCATTCCCGCAGTTCATCAGCCGCCCGCCCTGGCGGTCCTCTGCGCTACTCTATACGCGTAGCGGCGCGAATAATAGACCAGTTCTAATGCGCTCGCCAGCCGCTTGACGCCGCCGCCATCCGCGTGTTACACTCGCCCCATGTTTCAGCGCAGCGCCAGCACGATGCCTATGCGGATGCCGAGTGTCTATAAGGACAGACGGCTGGCTTGGCGCGCCTAAGCAGCGCTAAGCGGGATTCCAGAGCCGTCTGTCAACGACAGGCGGTTTTTGTTTTTGGATTTTCAGTGGACGAGCGCAACTGAGGGAAGGAATTATGTCCGGAGAACATATTCACGTATCGGTAGCTTGGCCCTACGCCAACGGCGATCTGCATATCGGGCATTTGGCGGGCGCCTACCTGCCGGCCGATATCTTCGCCCGTTATCATCGCCTGCGCGGCAATCAGGTGCTGATGGTCAGCGGCTCGGACAGCCATGGCACGCCAATCACGGTCGAAGCCGACAAACGGGGTCAGACGCCGCTCGAGGTCTTCGAGCATTATCACGAACGCTTCCTGCGGACGCAGCAGAAAATCGGCGTCAGCTACGACCTCTTCACCCACACCGACACCGAGAACCATCATCAGGTGGCGCAGGACATCTTCACGCGTCTGCTGGAGCGCGGCTATCTCTACAAGGAAAAGCAGACCCTGCTCTACAGCGAGAGTGAGAAGCGCTTCTTGCCTGACCGCTACGTCGAAGGCACCTGCTACATCTGCAAATACCCCTACGCGCGCGGCGACCAATGCGAAAACTGCGGCAACTTGATGGACGCCACCCAGCTCATCAACCCGCACAGCCGTAACAATCCCGAGGACAAGCTCGTGCGGCGCGAATCAGAGCATTACTTCCTCGACCTGGCGCAATTCACCGAGCAAATCCTCGAGTATCTGGCGGAGCATGAGCATCACTGGCGGCCCAATGTCAGCCGCTTCAGCCAGAACTTCGTCAAGGATGGCTTGCGCGGGCGGCCGATCACGCGCGATATCGACTGGGGGGTGCGCGTGCCGCTGGCGGGCTGGGAAGACAAACGCCTCTACGTCTGGTTCGATGCCGTCATGGGTTATTTCAGCGCCAGCATCGAATGGGCGAAGAATATCGGCCAGCCCGACGCCTGGAAGCAGTGGTGGTACAACCCGAAAGCCAAGATCTACAACTTCATCGGCAAGGATAATATCCCCTTCCACACCATCATTTGGCAAGCCGAGCTGCTCGGCATCGACGGCATCTATAACGAGAGCGACCCGAATTATGCCGATGTACCGCTGCAGCTGCCTTATGATGTGCCCGCCAATGAATTCATGAACATTGAGGGCGAGCAATTCTCGACCTCGCGCAACTGGGCGGTCTGGCTGCCCGACCTGCTTGAGCGCTATCAAGCCGACGCCGTGCGCTTCTACGTCGCCCGCACCTTCCCCGAGCGGCAAGACAGCGATTTCTCCTGGGAGGGTTTCCTGGCGCGCGTCAACAACGAGCTGCTGGCGGCTTGGGGCAATCTGGTCAATCGCATGTTGGGCTTCGCCTTCAAACGCTTTGATGGCGCCGTGCCCGCCTTCGACCAATTGACAGCCGCCGACGAGACGATCATCGCGGCGACCGAAGCCGGCTTCGATTCCATCGGCGCGCTGCTGGCGGGCGTCCGACTCAAAGACGCGCTGGAGGAGACGCTGTCGCTCTCGCGCGATGTCAACGCCTGGCTCAATGAGCGCGAACCCTGGAAAGCGCTCTCGACCGACCACGCTGACGCCGCCCGCTCGGTCTACGCCGCCCTGCGCTGCATCGACAATTTGAAGATCCTCTTCGCGCCCTTCGTGCCCTTCAGTTCGCAGCAGGTATACGAGATGCTCGGTTACGACGGTCAACTATTCGGCGAGCTCAAGATCGAGAAATACAGCGAAGAGACGCGCGATCACCTGGCGCTGGTCTACGATGGGAGCGCGGCAATTGGAGAGTGGAAGGCGAGCAAGTTGGCGCCGGGTCAGAAGCTGCGCGCGCCGAGCCCGCTGTTCGTGAAGCTGGATCCGGAGATCGTCGAGCAGGAGCGCGGGCATCTGGGGCGGGCGCGGGTGGAGGGGGAGATAACATAGAAAATAGTCGGCTGTGCAAGATACAGCGAACATGATACCGTATTGCTCGTTAGGAAACACGGAGTCTCAATGTCCGTACTGCCGTCGGCGTACCCTGAACAGAAACCAATTTACTTGCGTTCGGGCGATCCAATAGAATTGCCTGAGCACAGTAGATACGTAAATCTGCGAGAGTATCTAGTCACCCATACGGTGGCAGAAAACACTAGAATAGCTTGTGAGGCCTTGGGTCCTAAGAGATCTGACATCGAAATTAGGTCGGTTTCAGAATATCCGTACAATTGTGTTGGCATGGTTTTGGGGAATCGTCGAGCGTGGATAGATCTGGATACTGAAGAAATAGAGACATACTTGACAAACGACGGCTACCGAAAGATCTCGAAGAATGAATTATCGGTGGGGGATCTTTTCTTGTATAAGCAGGGAGAAGAATTTACTCATATTGGTGTGGTAATATCTGTGGACATACAGAATGTGAACAATGTATGGATTCTTAGCAAATGGGGTTTCGCTGGTGAAGTGCTACACCATGTGCTAGATGTGCCGAAGGCATATGGTCGCGTAAGTATTTACTGGACTGAGAGGGTTCAACATGGAGCTGCATGACAATTTTGAGGAAATCGAAAGCCCTGATTTCCGGGCGAGATATATGATATTTAGCGGATTCAAGCTGGTGAGAAACGCTTTGTCGAGGGAAAAGGCTATTGCGTCGTTGATTAACGAGGCGCGTCTGAATCCCTCGTATATTGACAACATTGGCAAACGAATACTTTTCCTAAGTGCGGAGAATAAGGACAGGCCAGGAGCTTCCTTTGATGTAGCAATCGCAGCATACTTGTATTGTCTGTATCAGACTGACCAGTACTTTGCAAAACGAATGAGCGAATATGTCTTGCAAATGGGCAAGTTGTGGTGGTCGGTTGACTTGGCTCTATTCATCAAGAAAAATATGGAATTGTTCGCTGATTCGGGCAATTGGCAGTTCGAGTTCTATGGGCATCCCACGCCGATCCACAATCTAAACTGGCGACTGCGAGGCCAGCCAGAAACATTGAACGACACCGTTCAATTTACGATCAATGGGGCAGAACAATGCAACATATCTGGACAGCTTTATGTCAATTCACCTCAGAAGACAAGAAGTCCGGCGCCCTCAGTCTCATTAACATACTAGATACAATTCAGATCACAGTCGATCCCGCCAAGGCAATCTTGGACGATGTAGTCCTTCCAATCGATTACTATCTTGTATCAAGGTGGTTGTGTGAGGAATCCTCGGGACGTGATGAGGCCATGGGTCAGGTGAAAATATTTTCACCTGAAAGCGAACATCTTGGCGATATAAATTTCACGATAAGCGCGATTGACTCCGTGTTTGCGCACTTGAATGAAAAAATCACGGGTATTCCCTATAAGGGAGAGGGCGTATATATTTTCAAAGTTTTCCATGTCTTGGATGAGCGGACAGTTGAAGTGCAACAGATTCCCGTTCTACTAATACTCAAATCCACAGTTGAATCGAAAATCCCAGACTAGTGCCTATGCCTCCGCATAATTACAGAACAAAAATGCTAAACTGGGTCGAGTGAGATTTAATACGAAGCGAACTTCCGTAAAAGAGCTGGTTTGATTGTCCTGCCACACCAATCCTGCCCTAATTCCCCAACACCCCCGCCCCCATGCTATACTCCCACCCATGATCTGGCTCGCATCCCACTTCCACGCCCGCAATGTCTGAAGTGATAGACCCGCGCTGGTGGCAAGTCGCCGATGTGCTGGTCGGCTACTCGACCGCCGTCAAGCCGCGCGAACGCGTCATGATCGCCCTGATCGAAGCCGAGACCCTGCCGCTGGCGCAAGCCGTCTACGCAGCCTGCGTCAAAGCCGGCGCCTTCCCGCAGATTCAGTTCTTGTCGGAGACGCTGCGCCATTCGCTGCTGAAATACGGCGATGAGGAGCAGCGCCGGTGGCTGCCGGAGATCGAAGCCTACGGCATGGAATGGGCGGATGTTTATTTCGGCTTGCGCGGCGCCAGCGACGCCGGCATCATGCGCGACATCCCGGCCTCCGCCCTGGCGGCCAATCAAGGCGCGCAAGGGCAAATCTCGACGCTGCGCTGGGAGAAGACGCGCTGGTGCCTGGTCCGCGTGCCCAACGCGGCGCTGGCGCGGAATAGCGGCATCAACCTGCGCGAGCTGGAAGACATGTTCTTCGCCGCCTGCTTGCTGGACTACGAATCCGCGGCCGCGCGCTGGCGCGATACGGCGAAACAATTGAGCGGCGCGCAGACCGTCCGCATCGTCGCCGATGATGAGACGGACCTCGAGTTTTCGGTCGCCGGGCGCCAGTGGATCGTCTGCGCCGGCAAGATCAATCTGCCCGATGGCGAGATCCTCACGGCGCCAATCAACCAAACGCTGAATGGCCGGATTCACTTCGACATGCCCGGCATCTTCGGCGGAAAACGCATGCGCGACATCCGCCTCGAATGGCGCGCTGGGGAGCTGATCCACGCGGCGGCGAGCAGCAACGAAGACTACTTATGGCGAATCTTGGAGACGGACGCTGGGGCCAGCCGCCTGGGAGAGTTTGCATTCGGTTTGAACCTGCGCCTGAATCGCTTCTGCAACGAAATACTCTATGACGAGAAGATTGGCGGCACGATCCATCTAGCTTTGGGGCGCGCCTATCCTGAATCTGGCGGAGACAATCATTCGAGCATACACTGGGACCTAGTGAAGGACATGCGCCGGGGCGGCTCGGTTTTTGTCGATGGCAATCCGGCGCTGGTCGATGGCAAATTGCTAATATGAGAAGAAAGGAGACGCCAACTGACGGAAACTGCCGATACCGAATCTCGTTCACATACCAAAATCAAGGAGTCAATTATGTCCAAGCAAGGCCTTAGTCGCCGTGATTTTCTCAAGGTCGGAGGCGCAGCCGGCGCAGCGCTAGCGGGCGCTTCTCCTCTGGGCAATCTCGCGCGCGTCGCCGCCCAATCTGATAGCGCCATCAACGTTCTGACCGTCGGCGATCCCTGGGATCTGGCGCTGCAAAGCGTGACCGATCAATTCACCGAGATGACCGGCATCACGGTCAACATCGAGTCGCTCGGGTATACGGCTCTGCAAGCGCGTCTGGTCAACGCTTTCTTGACGCAGAGCGCCGACGCCGATGTCATCGCCGTCGACCAGATGTGGATCAGCCAATACGCTGACAACGGCTGGATACGCTCGCTCGATGATTTCATCTCCATGGATTCGGACGCCAACTTCGCTGACTTTGTGCCCGAATGCCTCTATTCGCTGAGCACCTGGCGCAACCATGTCTGGACGCTGCCCATCGCGTCTTACGCCCAGGGCATCATGTACCGCACCGATCTCTTCGAGGCGGCTGGCATCGACGGGCTGCCTTCTTCCGTCGCCGACGCTGGCGATTGGACCTGGGAAGATTACTTCGGCATCCTCGAGCAGATCAATGGCATGGACCTCGATGGCACTTCGATGTATGGCACTACCGTCATTGGCGCGCAGCCCGTGCCCGTCGTGCACATGTACAGCCAGCTTTCCGCCAGTTACGGCACGCGCTGGTTCACGCAATTCCCGGAAGCGCCCTGGGATTTCACGCCGACCATCAACAGCGAGGCCAACCTGGCCGCGCTCAACGACTGGAAGCGCCTTTACGAATTGTCGCCGCCGGAATCGATCAACTACCTCTGGTTTGACGCCGGCACG
>JAPOYS010000160.1 GCA_026706455.1 Chloroflexota bacterium
GCACCTGGCCTATGACGCATACCTCATCCATTACCTGTATCCATCAAATTAGACATTCCCCCACCCGCGCTTGCTTTGGTCACGAAAGCGTTTTGCGTTACACTAGAGCCTGCCCGTCATTCGGAAGACGATGAGACGGGCATGATCATCCGCTCAACTATGGAGGAAACGCTATGAATAGGCATCGCCGTAAGTTATCGATTCTTGCCCTACTGCTGTTGACGCTTGGCTTGACGGTCTTGCCCAGCGCCGGCCAGGACGAACTCCTGAGTTTTTCCGCCGCTGATTGCGATTACGGCGGCAATCTCAAATCGGTCGAAGCGATTGACGAACTCACCGTTGTCATCACGCTCTGCAAGACGGACGCGCTCTTCGAGCAGAAAGTCGCCAGCCTGGGCTTGTCCATTCATCCCGCCGAATACGTCAACGCCACGCAGGGCGAGGGCGATCTCTTGACGGAAGCTATCGGCACCGGTCCATTGCGCCTGGTCAATTGGGATCAAGGCAACGAAATCGTCTTCGAACGCTATGATGATTATTGGGGCGAGCCTTCAATCGAGCAGACGGTCATCTTGCGCTGGAATTCGGAAGCGGCCGCCCGCGCGACCGAGTTGCGCGCCGGCACCATCGACGGCATGAAGTTCGCCAACCCGGATGACATCCCCGTCTTCCGCGCCGACCCCAACTTCAACCTCATCGATATTCCGCCCTTAACCGGCGTCTATGTCGCCATGAGCAATTACTTTGCGCCCCTTGACGATGTGCGCGTGCGCAAAGCCATCGCCATGGGCATCGACCGTCAGCGCATCGTCGACAACTTCTTCCCGCCCGGCTCGCCCTTGACGCCGGACTTCGCGCCGCCCGCGGTCTTCGGACACGTGGGTGAAGGCGGCGTCCCCGGTTTTGACCAGGAAGCGGCGATCGCGTTGCTGGAGGAAGCGGCCGCCGACTTGGGCTTCGAGCTTCCGCTGGATACCGTGGTCGATACCCGTACGGGCGAGTCCCGCTCCCTGACGCTGACCTGGCGCGATGTCGTGCGTGGATACTTGCCCAATCCGGGCATCATCGCCAATGATGTCGCGGCGCAACTCGCGGATATCGGCGTCATCGCCGATGTGCAAGTGGTTGAATCCGGCACTTTCCTGGCATCGGCCAACGCCGGCAATGAGCCGCTGCATATCCTCGGCTGGCACGCGGATTTCCCCGACGCCTCCAACTTCTACAGCTGCTGCTTTGGACCCAACAATACCCAATTGGGCGTTCCCAATCCGGCGCTATACGAGCCGCTGGTCGCCGCGTCCCAAGTGCTTGATCCCGAAGAGCGCATGGGCTACTTCCATCAAGTCGCCGATGCGATGGCGGAGCACGTGCCTTGGGTGCCCTTCGGTCATGCCGGCGCGGCCGACGTCTGGCAGGCGCGTATGATCGGCGTTCATCCGGGTCTGCTCGACGGCACAGAAGAGTTCTCGCGCATCGAAGATCCTGACGATGACAATGTCATCTATATGCAGAATGCCGAGCCGATCTCGCTCTACTGCAACGATACCTGGGATGGCGAGACCTTCCGCGCCTGCCATCAGGTCAGCGAAGCGCTGCTCGATTTCGAGCGCGGCGGCGTCGATGTGATTCCGGGCTTGGCGGAAACCTGGTCCGTTTCAGAAGACGGATTAACCTGGACTTTCAACTTGCGCGAGGGCGTGCTCTTCCATGATGGCTCCAGTCTTGACGCCAATGATGTCGTGGTCTCGTGGCAAGCGCCGGCGGATTGCGCCAGCCCGAACCACACCGGCACGGGTCAGGCTTTCGCCATCTATAAGTCCATCTTCCAGCAGTTCATCAACGCCGACCAGTGCTAGCCGGCTGACACGCATGTGTCGTGTAGGGGCGAGCCTTGGCTCGCCCGCTCATCTGGCACAATGCGACGGGGCGGCCCTCGGGTCGCCCTTTGTATTGCCTTGCCGCGCGCGAATGGCGCACCTAATTCCGATTCAACCGCGGATCCAGCGCGTCGCGCATGCCATCGCCTAGCAAGTTGAATCCCAGCACGGTGATCATGATCGCGAAGCCCGGGAAGAAAACCAAATGCGGGGACGTAAAGAGATAATTGCGCGACTCGCTGAGGATCTGCCCCCATTCTGGCGTCGGCGGCTGCGCGCCCAAACCGAGAAACGACAGCGCCGCCGCGTCGAGTATCGCTGTGCCGACGCCGAGCGTGCCCTGTACGATTATCGGCGTGATGGCGTTGGGCAAAATATGCGCCAGCACAATGCGCAGCGGGCTGGCGCCGAGCGCCTGCTCCGCAATTACAAATTCCTGCTCTTTGATCGAAAGCACACTGGCGCGCGACAGCCGCGCGTACTGCGGTATGAACGTGATCGTGATGCCGAGCAAGGCATTGGTCAAGCCGGGACCCAGAATAGTCACGATTGAGATCGCCAGGAGCAATGCGGGGAAAGCCAAGACCACATCCATCAGACGCATGATGACATTGTCAACGGTCCCGCCCATATAGCCCGCTGTAATGCCCAAGGCTGTGCCCGCTATAATGGACAAACTGATGGTGATGACGCCCACGGAAAGCGATGTGCGCGTGCCGTAGATGACGCGGCTGTAGAGATCGCGCGCGTTGAGATCAAGACCGAGAATATGCTGCGGATCTTTACAGCCCAGAATGGGGACGCAAGGCGGCTTGCTGGGCAAACGGCCCGTTTCGCCTGGTACGCCGATCATTGTCTGGAGCGGATCGTGCGTGGCGAAGAAAGGCGCGAAGACCGCGATAATGACCAGCGCGCCGATGACGGCCGATCCGAGCAGCGCTGACGGACTATGCCGCAAGTTGCGCAGCGCCTCCAGCCATAAATTGGCCGATCGATAGTTGTCTGAAGAAGAGAGGCTTGCTGGCGCCGAATTCGCCATCAGACGCAGATCCTTGTCACCCGCTAATTGAATCGAATGCGCGGATCGAGATAACCGTAAAGGATATCCACCACCATATTGATTAGCACAAAGCCGGCGGCGATCACCACGGTGAAACCCTGCACGAGCGTGTAATCGCGCGAGGTGATGCTATCGACCAGGGTGCGCCCCACACCCGTCAAGCTGAAGATCGTTTCCGTCAATACCGCGCCGCTTATGACCAGGCCGAAGTTCAAACCGATGACGGTGATGACGGGCAGCATGGCGTTCTTCAGCGCGTGTTTCCCGACGACGACATGCTCGCGCAGTCCCTTTGCGCGCGCCGTCCGCACATAATCCTGGCTGAGCACTTCCAAGACGCTGGATCGGCTCATCCGCGCGATAATTGCGAGCGGAATCGTGCCGACGGCGACAGCCGGCAAAATCAGATGTCGCAGGGCATCGACCAGGAGTTCGCCATTCAGCGTCAGAATCGCGTTCAAGGTATTGATGCGTGACAGGAACCGTAGAATGCCGAGTGGTTCTTCGCCTTCCGCCACCAGCCCTTGAACCAGATAGAAAGGCGCTGGCGACGCGCCGGGCGTCAGACGGCCCGATGGCGGCAGCGCAAAGGGCGTATCCTTCAGCAGCACAGCGAAGAGATAGGCGAGCATCAGCCCGAGCCAAAACACCGGCATTGAGACGCCGATATTAGCGCCGATCATGGTGCCTACGTCAATCGCGGACTTGTGGCGATAGGCGCTCAAAACGCCGATTGGCACGCCGACGCTGATGGCGAACAGCAGGGCGAAAAAGCCAAGCTCCACCGTCGTGGGCAGCCGATCGACCAGCAACTCCATCACCGGGCGATGAAAGCGCATGGACTCGCCCAGGTCGCCCTGCAGGAAGTTGCGGATATAGATCAGCAATTGAACGGGCGCGGGCTGGTCAAGTCCGTTGCGGCGGAAGAAGCTCTCGCAGATGTCTTTGGTAGCGCGCTCGCCGAGGACGGCCAAGCAGGGATCGCCCGGTATCGCGCGCGCCAAGGTGAAGGTGACGAGCAGAATGCCGAGCAGAACTGGGATAGAAAATGTCAGTCTTCTGATGATGAACTTGAGCATTGTTGAAACTCGCTGGCAGCCGCTAGCCTAAGTATAGCGGAAAGCCGCGCTGACGGCGGGAACGGCGGCTTAGCCTTCAGCCCATTGACGAGCGCGTTCGACGGCTCGCTGCCAGCCGCTGTAGAGCGCTTCACGCTGATCGGCGGACATGGCGGGCTCAAAGCTGCGCTCCAGCCGCCACTGCCGCGCGATCTCAGCTTGCGAACTCCAGAAACCAGTTGCCAAGCCGGCCAGGTAGGCGGCGCCCAGCGCGGTTGTTTCGGTCACGGCGGGCCGCTGCACTGGCGCCCCCAGAATATCAGCCTGGAATTGCATCAGAAAATCATTGACGACGGCGCCGCCGTCAACGCGCAATGTATCCAGGGCTAGGCTCGAGTCGGCCGCCATGGCCGTGACGACATCGCGGGTCTGATAAGCGATGGACTCCAAGGTAGCGCGCACGATATGGGAACGGCCGCTGCCGCGCGTCAAGCCAACGATTGTGCCGCGGGCGTACTGATCCCAATAGGGCGCGCCCAAGCCAACAAATGCGGGCACCACATAGACGCCGTCCGCGCTCTTAATGCTGGCGGCGACGGCTTCGCTTTCGGCGGCGTCGCGCAAGAGTTTCATCTCGTCGCGCAGCCATTGCACCGCGGCGCCCGCCATGAATATGCTGCCCTCCAGCGCGTATTGCGCCGCTTCGTCGCCAATCTGCCAGGCGATGGTGCTGAGCAGGTTGTTGGCCGATGACTGGGGCGCGTCGCCCGTATTCATCAGCATGAAGCAGCCCGTGCCATAGGTGTTCTTTGCCATGCCGGCTTGGAATGCCGCCTGGCCGAACGCAGCCGCCTGCTGATCGCCAGCCATGCCGGCGATGGGAATCGACGCGCCGAAAAGCCCGGCGTCGGTCTCGCCGTAAAGCTGACTGCTGGGGCGGACCGCCGGCAGAATCGCGCGCGGGATATCCAGACGGTCGAGAATCGCGCCTGCCCATTCGCCGCGATGAATATCGAAGAGCATCGTTCGCGCGGCGTTGCTGACATCGGTGATATGCAGCCGTCCGCCGGTCAGTTTCCAGACGAGGTAGCTGTCGATGGTGCCGAAAGCCAGATCGCCGGCTTCCGCCTTTTGGCGCGCGCCTTCTACATGATCCAGCAGCCAGGCGACCTTCGTAGCGGAAAAGTAGGCGTCAGTGACGAGGCCGGTGTGCTGGAGAATCGTTTGGTCGAAGCCTTCCGCCTTCAATTCGTCGCAGGCGGCGGCGGTGCGCCGGTCTTGCCAGACGAGCGCGTTATGGATGGGCGCGCCGGTATTGCGGTCCCACAGGACTGTCGTTTCGCGTTGATTGCTGATGCCGATGGCGGCGATAGCGGCGGGGTCGTCCACGATATCGCGCGCGACTGACAGCTGTGTCGCCCAAATCTCTTCCGCGTCATGCTCCACCCAGCCCGGTTGCGGATAGATTTGTCTGAATTCCTGCTGCGATGCGCGGGCGATGTTGCCGGCGCGGTCGAAGAGGATCGCGCGCGACGAGGTTGTCCCTTGGTCGAGCGATAGAATGGTACCTGCCATGGGGAATCGACCTCCTCCAGTTAGACAGTCAAGCACGGCGCACATTGTAGCGCAGCTTCCAGCCAATTTAGCGTCGGCGAACCTTGGCCCAGTCTCTCCCCAACATTACCAGGCTGCCGATGCCGAATCCGGCCAGCCCACCCGCCAGCGCCCAAATCGGCAGCTTTTCCAAGGTCTCCAACATCATGCCTGGCGGGTAGTCGGGAAAGATGTGGGCGTGCCGAAGATCTTTGAAGAGCATCAGCAGAGCTGTTGTGATGGCGGCAAGCGCGCCGATCAGCGCGCCCCTTATTGCCGCCCGTGTCCGCAAGTCGCCGCGCGGCAATCTTTCGCGCATCGAGGGCAGGCTGAAGATCGCTATGGTCGCTGTCGTCGCCGAAAGCGTTCCCAGTGTGGTGACCAGCACGGCGTCGCTATCTTCCAGGCTCGACCAAATCAGCACGGCGATACCAGTGATGATTGTGAGGCTGCGGCCGAGCCGGGCGCTGACTTCGATCGCGCGACTTGTCATTGGTTTGCCGCTTCGAGATAAATGCCTGTTCAAGCCGAATTCCTATTGTACTCCCGACAGACTCAGCCAAGAACCGAGACGAATCGGAAGAGATGCGCCCCAAAAGGCGCCACCTCCAGCTGCAAGCCCGCTTGCAGCAGCGCGTCGCCGCTATGATGCGAATACGATTCGTTTAGCGCGTCGAACAGCAAGTATGGTCCGCCAGCCAAATGCTCCCAATCCGCGAGACCGATGGCGGCGCGCGACCATTCAGCCGTCAGGTTGACGACGACAATACGACCGTCGTCGGCGGCGCGCCAGCTGTATGCGATCAAGTTGCCATGGGTGAAGTCGGCCGCCTGAATCGGTCCCGGCTCAAGCATGCGCCAGCTTCCGTCGTGATAAACTGGCTTCGCGGCTTCACACAGCAGGCGTCGATAGAAGCGCGTGAGCAGGGGGCGCGCCGGTTCGCCGGCTGCCCGATTGATCTGCACCGGCAGCTTAATTCGCCGCCCCTCCAATTGCCCCTGATGCAGCAAAGCCGCGCCAGGTAGCGTACAGATTAGCGTTGCCGCCGCCTTCTGCCGATCTTCGCCCAGCGACTCCATGGCGCGCGGCTCGTCGTGATTTTCGATGAAGCGGATATTGGAGTTCAGGTATGCGGGGTCGGCGCGCAAATGCGCTTTGATGCCTTGGACGTCGCGGTTTATCACGCGATCGTACATTCGTTTGTCGTAGGCGTAGTCAAAGCCCTGCGATAGCAGTTCATGTTCCAAGTCCCAGTAGACCTCCGCCAGGAAGAGCATCTGCGGATGAACGCTGCGCGCCGCTGAGATGACCTCGGGCCAGTACTCGCGCGCCGGCGCCTCGCCCGCACGCCCCTGCCAGGTCTGCGCAAAGATAGCGTTTGTCGTGAGCATCGCCATATCGCAGCGCAAGCCGTCGCATTGGGAACCGATATCGATCAGCGTTTCCGCCATTGCCTCCCGCAAGCCGGGCTGAAAAGCATTGAGTTGCGCCGTGTCAATCCAGGCCGGGAAGTAGGGGTCGCGTCCGTGCGCGATCACATGCTCTTCGCCTGTCGCCGACGGAGCGCCGAAGTATTGCGCCGGCTGCGCGTTCAGGTCTTCAGGCGCGCCGCGGATGAAAAATTCGGGATGCTCGCGTATCCAGCGATGATCGGTCGCGACATGATTGGGCACGAAATCCAGGATTAGCTTGATGCCGCGCTGCCGCAGCCTTGCGCGAAAAACCGCCAAGCCTTCGCGACCGCCCAACTGTTCTTCCACTTGGTAATCGTGGATGGCGTAGGCTGAGCCGGGCACGTCCGCTTCGCTGATATCGGGCAGCGCGGTTCGATACTCATGTACGTAATTGAGCGCGCTCATACGCGTGGCGGGACCGCGCCGCCAGACGCCCATCAGCCAGACAGCGTCAAATCGCCAGGCGGCCAGTTTATCGATTTCTATCGCCGGCACATCCGCCAGTGTGATCTCACAATTGCGCTCGCGGCGCAGTTGGTTCAGCCAAACCCAGGTGTTGATTTCATAGATGATGGGATTGGCTTTCCAACCGGTGGAGGCCGCTCTTGCGGCTGCGGACCGAGATGGCTGCGCTGCATTCATGAATAGCGGGTAAAAGTCTGATGGACAGGGCAGCCGCCAGTGTAACATCGAACCGTCGGCAGACCAGTCGGAATCCAAGTCATGCCGAGCTCGACAAGCAAATGCGTCAGGCGCCTTGCTGCTTCGCGCTCACTGTGGGAGCGGGGGGGCGAGTCGCGTGATCTCCTTCCACCAGCGCGACGCCATCGACCAGGGCGACATCCAGCACCTCATCCAAGTGCTCAACGAGGATGAAGCGCAGCTCGCCGCGCACATCCTCCGGCACATCGTCGAGGTCGTTCTCGTTTTTGCGCGGCAGAATGACCGTATCCGCTCCCAGTCGATGCGCGGCCAGCACCTTGTCTTTGACGCCGCCAACTGGCAGGACTTGCCCGCTTAGGGTCAGCTCGCCGGTCATGGCGATATTGCTCTTGGCGCTGCGTCCCGTCAGCAGCGACGCTAAAGCCGTCGCCATCGTCACGCCGGCGCTCGGCCCATCTTTGGGCACGGCGCCGGAGGGCACATGCAGGTGGATGTCGTATTCGTCGTAAAAGGCCGGATCAACCCCCAGCTCTTCGGCCCGCGACCGGGCGAAGCTGTAGGCGATTTTGGCGCTCTCCTGCATGATGTTGCCGAGTTGACCGGTGTACTGGAAGCCTTTGCCGCCTTTCATCATGGTCGCCTCGATGAATAACGCGTCGCCGCCAACGGGCGTCCAGGCGAGCCCGGTGGCGACGCCCGGGATTTCAGTCCGGTCCTGCAATTCGCTGCGATAGCCATAGCGCGCTTTGCCCAACAGATCGCTTATGTCGTCTTCTGTTACCGCCAGCGACGCGAGCGCCCCTTCGGCAATTTGTGTGACAACCTTGCGGGCGGCTTTGCCAATCTCCCGTTCCAGGTGGCGAACGCCGGCTTCGCGCGTGTAATCGCGTATGATCTTGAGCAGCGCGCCGTCGCTGAATGCGAGCTCCTCGCTATGCAGCCCGTTTTCGCGCCGTTGACGCGGGACCAGGTATTGGGCGGCGATCGCTTGCTTTTCCAGTTCGGTATAGCCGCTTAGCTGAATGACCTCCATGCGATCGCGCAGGGGACCGGGTATTGTATCCAGTGAATTGGCCGTGGTGATGAACATGACATCGCTCAGGTCAAAAGCGACATCGAGGTAATGATCGCGAAACTCGGCGTTCTGCTCGGGGTCGAGCACCTCGAGCAAGGCGGAGCCGGGATCGCCGCGGAAGTCGCGGCCGAGCTTATCGATCTCATCAAGCATGATCAAGGGATTGCGTGATTTCGCCCGGCGGATGGCTTGGATGATGCGGCCGGGCATGGCGCCGATGTAGGTGCGGCGGAAACCGCGAATCTCAGCCTCGTCGCGAATGCCGCCGAGGCTCATGCGTATGAATTCGCGTCCCATCGCGCGCGCTATCGAAGCGCCCAATGACGTCTTGCCGACGCCCGGCGGACCGACAAAGAGCAGGATCGCGCCGGATCGATCGCGCCGCACCGGGTCGAAGCGATCACTGTCGGCGAAGTCGTCCTCTCGCTCCGCCCGCAGCTTGCGCACCGCCAGGAATTCCAGGATGCGTTCTTTGACATCGGACAGGCCGTAATGATCCACGTCCAGGATTTCGCGCGCATGGGCGATGTCGAGCTTGTCCTCGGTTCTTATATCCCAGGGCATGCTGCAGATCCAATCGAGATAGGTGCGGATCACGCCGTATTCGGCCGCCGCCACCGATAGCTTTGAAAGCCGATTCAGCTCGCGCTCGGCTTCTTTGCGCGCCTCCTCCGGCATATTCGCTTCGTCGATCAGCAGCCGGAACTTCTCGATCTCCTGTTGGTCTTCATCCTCTTCCAACTCGCGTTGAATCGCCTTCATCTGCTCGCGCAAGTAATAATCGCGTTGCGATTTCTCCATCTCCTGCTGCGCGTCTTCCTGGATCTTGCGCCCCAAGGACAGCACCTCGAATTCCTTGGTGATCAGCTTCAGCAAGTGGCGGATCTTGTCGCCAACCTGGTCCATCTCCAGCAGCGCCTGCGCGTCGGCCATTTCGATGCGAACGTAGGTAGCGATCGAATAAACCAACTGCAGGGGGTCTTCAACATTGAGCGCGTTGTTGACCAGCTCCTGCGGGATGCTGGGCACGAGCTCGGCGAGGGCGGTAAAGCGATCGACAATGCTGCGTACCAGCGCTTCCATCTCGATATCATCGGCGAAAACCACTTCTTCTTCCGGTATCCGCGTGACGCGCGCCTTGAGATAGGGCGCTGTCTCGACAAATTCGTCAATGCGGATTCGCTGCAAGCCCTGAATCAGCAGGCGGACGGTGCCGTCCGGTGTGCGAAAGAGGCGGTGAATTGTGGCTAAAGCGCCAATCGTCTGCACTTGATCCGGACCGGGTGTGCCGAGGCTCGGATCTTTGGAGGCGACCAAGCCGACCATGCGATTGCCCGCGACCGCGTCATCTGCCAATTGAATGCTGCGCTCTTGACCCACGGTCAGCGGAATCGCCGTCTGCGGATAAACAACTAAGCCGCGCAAGGGCAAGATCGGCAGCACTTCCGGCAGATCGATCGCCGTGCCTTCGTCTTCGAGTTCTTCGCTAATTTCGATTGCAATCTGAGTCTGTGGCGTATCGGTCTCGCTCAACAGGTTCTCCCAATTTGTCATCCGAGCGGCGCCTTGTCGAAAGGGTTTCTGGCGCTGGCATCACTCTCAAAACTCTGTTGGCCTATGGATTGCACAATGGCGGCGACACGCCAAGAACGGCCTACACGCGCGGGTGAGAGCAGCGCTAATCTACTTTACCGAAAGACTCATAATAAATGTATCAGAGTTCTGCGGTCGCCGTAGTTTTGATGCTTTTCTAACATTCGCGAGCGCTCACTGGCTTGCCGCGGCCCAGCCTTGAATACCCGCGCATCCGAATTGCCGCGTCTTCGAGTTTGAATACAATAGATTTAGACGGAACCGCTGGTGAAGCAGGATTGCGCTATGATGAGCGAAGGCATCGGCAAGCCCGCTAGAAGAAAAGTTAAACGCGCCCGCGAGCGCAATCGCGCGCGGCAGCAGCGCCGGCTCGCCGTAATGGAAGGCAAGGTGGCGGCGGGCAGCGAGCATGCTTTCCTGGCTCGCTACTTCCCGTCATACAACCCGGACAAGTTCACGCATCGCGCTTTAGCCTGGCTGTTCTCCAGTCGGTCGCCGGTGGCCAAGTTGACCGCGTTGGTCGCCATAATGATTCTTGTCTTCTTTGTATCGAACTTCCTGATGGCGGGGCGTATATTCCCGAATGTTTACGCGATGGGCGTCGCCGTCGGGGAATTGACCCCCGCTGAAGCGAAACAAGCGATACGCCGGCACTGGGATCATGATCTCTTGATCGACATCACAGTAGACGGCGAAAGGCTCCGGCAGGCGCAGCCGAGCGAGTTGGGACTTTCGATTGACAATTCGGCTTTGGCCGCGGGCGCTAAGGCGGCAGGGCTGGCGGGCATCCCGATGGGGATAAACATCGAACCTGAATTGAGCGTGTCTCACAGCAAGGCGCAGTCGCTTTTGCTGGATTTGACGGAAGCGGTCTATGTTCAGCAGTACGAGGCGGGCTACAAATGGTCGGGCGGCCGATTGATCACGGTGCCCGGGCGCCGCGGGCGCCATCTGGATATCACCGAGAGCTTGCGCCTGCTGAAACAGAACACCGGCGACATTGTAGCCTACAGGCGCTTCCAACTGCCGACAATCCCGCTGAACCCGACAGTGATGGATAGTTCGCCTTTCCTCGATCAAGCGATAGTCTTTCTACAGGACGGCGTGCGAATTCGCGGCTATGATCCCTTCGCGGATGAAATGATATCATTTAGGGCTGACCAGCGGCAGGTGGCGGAATGGTTGACAGCGGGCGAAAACGGGCTCGCTGTGCGCGCAAGCGCCTTTCGCGACTTTATCGACAGCGAGAATCTGAAGCTTGTCGGCGGCGGGCGCTATATCGATGAATTGCTGGCAATTGACAAGCTGCAAGAAGCGCTCAACGCAGGCATGCCCGATATCATTCTGCGTCTCAATTATTTGCCCGAGCCCTATACCGTAATCAGGCGGGACACCGGATTCCGGATTGGGCGCAAGGAGGGTATCCCCTACGAGTTGATTCGAGATGCGAATCCGACCGTGAACTGGGGCGCGCTGGTCGTGGGCCAGGAGATTCAAATACCTTCGCGCGATGTCTTGCTGCCGCAAGATCCCGTGCCGAACAAACGCATCATCGTCGATCTGCAATCGCAATGGCTGGTAGCCTTTGAAAACGGTCATGTGCGCTTCAGTTGGGGCATCTCCTCCGGGCGCGAGAATGCGCCAACCTACCCGGGCATCTTCCAGATTCTGACGCACAATCCCAAGTCCTTCGGCAGCAGTTACGCGCTTTGCAGCGACTTGGGGACAAATTGCAATCAGTGGGAGATGTTCTGGTTTATGGGCATCTACGAAGTTGTGCCGGGCTTGATGAACGGCTTTCACGGCGCCGTCAAGCTGCCGAACGGCAACCTGCTCGGCGGCGGCTATACGTATGAACCGACGACATTTGGCTGCATCATGTCGCTCAACAGCCGGGCAAAAGAGTTGTACGATTGGGCAGAAACAGGCACCGTGGTCGAAATTGTGTCCGATGAATTCGCCCCCGAAAGCGAACTGGGGCGCTACGCGTTGGAATATATCAGCACTGTTGACACCAACTACCGCCCGGTGGAAGGCTAGCGCTCTCTAAGTCCCGGCCGCTTTCTGGCGCCAAGCGCGAAGTGCAAGCGGAATTGTCAACTGTCTTTGGTTGACGCGCCTGGCGCAAATCCAAATGGATTCAATTAAGCCGCGGCAATCGCCCCAAAAGGCGCCTCCGCAAGTGGGCATTTTGTTTTCTTCCCCGTCAGTTACAATCTGAAGCGGCAGTTGATGAGAGTTAGGCGGCGGCAAATGACGAAACTGTACGGTACCTGGGATAGCCCAATTAGCGGCGCCGCGATTGCCGGCGGAGTCAGCCTGCGCGACGCCCAGTGGAATCGCGGCGGAGACTGCCTCGTTTGGTGGGAGAATCGCGGGAAGACTGGCCTGCTGCAAGCCCAAGCCGGCGGCCAGGCGCCCCGCGATTTGACGGACGCGACGCTGAATGTCGCCGGGCGCGTCGGTTATGGCGGCGGCGCTTTCACGCTCGGCGATGGGAAAGCCTTTTTCGCGGCCAACGGGCGCTTGTACAGTCAGGCGCTGGCCGGCGGCGCGCCCCGCGCGATAACGCCAGCCTTCGGCAGCTACGCGTCGCCAGCCGTTTCGCCCGATGGCGAGTGGGTCGCATTCGTCCACAGCTATGAAGATGTCGATGGGCTCGCGATCGTGGACGCGGCTGGCGAAGGCTTCCCGCGCAAACTGGCCTACGGTACCGATTTTGTCATGCAGCCAAGCTGGCATCCGGCCGGGCAGCAACTTGCATTCGTCGCCTGGAATCACCCGCAGATGCCCTGGAACGGCAGTGAGCTGCGTCTCGTCTCGCTGGCGCGAGACGGCGACGGGGCGCCACGGGCGACTGATATTGTGACGCTGGCGGGCGACCAGGATACGGCGGTCTTTCAGCCGGAATTCTCGCCCGACGGCCGCTTCTTGGCCTATGTGAGCGACGCCAGCGGCTGGAGCAATATATACGTTTATGATCTCAAAAGACGCATACACAGTCGATTGACGTCAGATGAGGCGGAACAGGGAACGCCGGCTTGGGCGCAGGGACTGCGAACATACGGCTGGGCGGGCGACAGCCAATCGATATTCTATCTCGAAAATCAACGCGGCTTCTTCAGCCTTAAGCGATATGATCTCGCTGCTGGCGCCAGCGAATTGGTCGCCGGCTTGGAAGAATACACCCAGTTGGAGCAGATCGCCGTGTCTGGCGCTGGCAACAAAGTGGCCATGATCGCGTCGTCCTCCGTGATTCCGCCGCGGGTAATATCGGTAGACGCGAGCGGCCTTACGATTCACCGCCGTGGCGGGGTCGAGAATCTGCGCGAAGACCAGCTTGCAAGCGCCCGCGCAATGCGCTGGCAGGGCGATGACGGGCAAGACGCGCACGGTCTTTTCTATCCGCCCGTCATGCAAGATTCGATGCCGCCGGGCGCGCCGCCGTTGATCGTCAACGTGCATGGCGGACCCACCTCACAGCGGAGCGCCGCCTATTACAGCGATGCGCAGTTCTTTACCACGCGCGGATATGCGGTCCTATTGGTCAATCATCGCGGCAGCACGGGCTATGGCAAAGCCTATATGGAAATGCACCGCGGCGCCTGGGGCGTCTACGATGTGATTGACTGCATCTCCGGCGTCAAGCATCTGGCGAATGAAGGCCTGATCGATGAATCGAAAGCCGTAATCATGGGCGGCAGCGCCGGCGGCTTCACCGTCCTGCAATCGCTGGTCGACCATCCCGGCTTTTACCGAGCCGGCGTCTGCTCCTATGGCGTCTCAAATCAATTTGGCTTGCTGATGGACACGCACAAGTTCGAGGAGCATTATCCATTCTGGCTGCTGGGCGAATTGCCAGAGGCGGCTGAACTCTATCGAAAGCGCTCGCCGCTTTTCCATGCCGACAAGATCATCGATCCGATCATAGTCTTTCAGGGCACGGATGATGTCGTCGTGCCGCAGGCCCAATCGGACGGGATCGTCGCCTCGCTGAAGCGGCGCGGCGTTCCGCACGAATACCATCTCTTTGCAGGCGAGGGGCATGGCTGGCGCAAGCCGAAGACGATAGAAACCTATTACAAATCAATTGAACGGTTCCTGCTCCAGCATGTCATATACGCCTGATTGACCGGCGCCCGCCTCTGGCAAGTACGATGCAGCGTGAGGAATGCGGCTGATGATTGCCTCCCTTGCCTTGCTGCTCGCGGGCTTGATCTGCCTGTTTTTTGGCGGAAACTGGCTCGTGCGCGGGGCATCAAATCTGGCTTTGTCGTTCGGCGTCTCGGTATTGATGATCGCGCTCACCTTTGTGGCGATCGGCACCTCCATGCCCGAGCTCCTCGTCAGCGTGCAGGCGGCGCTGGCCGGCAAGAGTGATCTGGCGATCGGCAATGTCATCGGCTCTAACATCGCCAATATCGGCCTCATCTTGGGCGCGACCGGTTTGATCGCGCCCTTGAGCGTAAAAGCGATACTGTTGCGGCGCGAGATTCCCGTCATGATTGCCTTCACGCTTGCCGCCGTCGCCCTTACGCTGGACGGCGGCATTGATCGCCTCGACGGGTCGCTTCTGCTGTTTGCCTTCGTCGGCTTCAACGCTGTCTTCTATCGGTTGGCGAAACGGGAGCAGGGCGAACGGGAGCGTATAGTGGCGGACTTGGACGAGAAGCCGCCGCGGGAAAGCGGCCGCGCGCGTGAATTCTGCCTGCTGCTTTTGGGCATTCTGGCGCTTGTCCTGGGCTCGCGCATGATGGTGGATGGCGCGGTGAATCTGGCGCGCATGGTCGGTATTAGCGAGCTCGTCATCGCCATCACATTGGTGGCCTTTGGCACATCGCTGCCGGAGCTGGCGGCGTCGCTTTCCGCGGCCTATCACGGAGAAACGGACCTGGCGATCGGCAACATCGTCGGCTCCAATATCGCCAATCTCCTGCTCATCCTGGGCCTGACCGCCTTCGTACAGCCAATCGCCGTCCGGCGCGCTGAGGTAATGCTTGAATTCCTGGTGATGATCGCCTTCGCTGTCCTGCTGCTGCCCTTTCTCCGCCGCCAGGTCTTGGGTCGCCGGCAATCGGCTTTGCTGCTCAGCGCCTATATCGTCTTTATCCTTTACAGCGTCGCTACCGACAGCATTTCGCCCCTTCCCAACTGAGACTATGCGTCTCGCAGTTCGTATAAAGCTGTGGCATTATCTGGGCTGAGTCGTCTTGGTGGGCGCATGGACCTTCTACCGCCGGTCACACATTACCGCAGCAGCAGCGGCGTCGACATCTACCGCCTGCCGCTGGTGCTATTCCCCAATCATTTCACGGGCCACGCCTTCGTGCTGGAAGGCGTCGGCGCGCTCACATTGGTCGATAGCGGCTCGGGCATAGGCCGCAGCAATGATGACTTGTTGCATGGTTTCCGCCAACTCCGGGAACAGTTTGGCAAGCCGTATTCACTTGGAGATATCGAGCGCATACTCATCACGCATGGTCATATCGATCACTTCGGCGGTCTGGCTTTTGTCAAGGAGCAGACCGATGCCGCGGTCGGCATTCACGAGTTGGACCGCCGCGTCCTGACCAATTATGAAGAACGCGTCGTTGTGGCCACGAAGGCGCTCGGCATCTATTTCGAGCGCGCCGGCATCAGCCCCTCCCTGCGCCAAACGCTCTTCGAAATGTATGGCTTCGCCAAGCAACATGTCACGTCCATTGATGTGGATTTCAGCCTGGAGGACGACGGCGTCATCGATGGCATGGAATTCATCCATACGCCGGGTCACTGTCCGGGTCAGGTATGCATTCGTCTGGGCGATGTGCTGCTCAGCGCCGACCACGTGCTTGCGCGCACGACGCCGCATCAGTCGCCCGAGAGCATCACGCATTACATGGGCTTGGATCACTATGCCGACTCGCTGCGCAAGCTGCTGCGTTATGAGGGCATCCGCCTCGCGCTCGGCGGGCATGAGGAGCCGATCCACGATCTATACGGACGCATACAAGCGATTAGAGCGAGCCACAATCGCAAACTGGACCGGATTCGCAAGATCATGCGCGACCGTGGCGCGCCGATGACCATCGGCCAGATTTCAAAGGCGATGTACCCGGATGTCGAGGGCTATCATGTGCTGCTCGCCATCGAGGAAGCGGGCGCGCATATCGAATACCTGTATCAGCATGGCCGCTTGACCATCGCCAACTTAAGGGAATTCGAGGCTGAGCCCAATCCAGCGATTCTATATGAATTGCACGACTGAGTTCCGGCCCAGCGACTAGCTCGGATTTGACCGATGGCGGCAAGTGACAGTACACTGTTTCTAAGCCAATGGCGGGCGCCGCCGGCCCCTCTCGGCGGGATTGGATGCGGTTAGGAAGACCCAACATGATTGAGAAACCCAAGAACAATGAACAGCCGGGCACAGCCGTTTACGAGCTTGCCGGTCTTGTCGAGCGCGGGGCCGCCAGCTTCATCGACGGCTTTCTGCTCACCCTGCTTCTGACTGTTATCCTGCTGGTCTTCACGCAGCTAGCCGGCGGTATGCCAAATCACTTGCGCCAGTTTGTCAATTTGGCGGCGCCCGTTGCCTACCACTGGTATTTCTGGACACGGCGAGACGGGCAGACGCTGGGCAAGTTCGCGCTGGGCATTCGCGTCATAAAGTCTGACGGGACGGCGCTGAGTGATACGGACGCGCTAATCCGGGCGATAGGCTACCATGTCAGCGCGATGCTTTTCGGGCTGGGCTTCGTCTGGGCGCTGCTCGACAAGAACAATCAAACCTGGCATGACAAGCTCGCGCGCAGCTATGTCGTGCGCAACGACAGTCAACGAAAGACGATTGATGTTTCGCGCTGACGAGGCTTCGCATCGCCTTCGCAGGTCAACTTCTCGGTCGCGGTCGCGCCGGCCCGCTTGCGCTGACCGCAGCGCTTAATCGCGCATGAAATTCCTCGGCCGAAACCTGAATCTCTCTCGCTTCCAGGCTGACGAACACTATCAATCGGCGCTGGCCGCGTACACTGCGCGCGACTTCAAGACCGCGAGGACCGAGATTCAAGCGTCGATAGACTTGTTGCCTGAGCACGCCGAGTACCACGCGGCGCTCGGCTACTTCCGCCTGGAAGAGAGAGACCTGCCACTGGCGCAAGACGCCTTCGAGCGCGCTCTCGATCTGCACCCGTACGAAATGCTGGCCAATTATTGCCTGGGCCTGCTCGCCTATCGCGAGAAGAACTGGAAACGGGCGGCGAGTTTCTTTACAAACGCGCTGGCCGCGCAGCCGAAGCGAGCGGAAACACAGTTTTATATGGCCATGATCCATCATCGGCTCGGCCGAAACGCAGAGGCGATCGACTGGATGCAGTCGGCGGCCGCCGGCTTTGTCCGCGCGGGCGACCAACGTGAACGCAATTGCCGCGCCTGGATAAGCGAGTTTGAGCGCTTGCTTTGATTCGGCTTGCTGCTGCGGATAACTGCGCCTGTCTATTGGACTCCAATTGGGACGACATACCGCAGACGCGGCAACACTTGTCGCCGCCAGCATTTATTGGCTGGCGAGAGTATGAAAATTCGCAAGCGTTTTTCAAGTCGTTCAATACGGGCTACAATTGATGGAGTATACGCAGGATACGATTGAAAGGTCAGAGGTCTTGACGATGACCGGATTTACCATTCGGCCTTTGGAGCGCGCCGATCGCGAGTGGGTTGCTCATTTCTTGGACGAACGCTGGGGCACCACGCAAATTGTCTCGCGCGGGAAAGCCGTTTATGGCCACCTGTTGCCAGGGTTTATTGCCGAGCGCCCAGCGGCGGAAGGGCAAGAAGGCGCGCCCGAAGATGAAGTCGCAGCTGCTGAGAACGTCGGTTTGATCACGGTGCATATCGGCGACGAAGAGTGTGAGATCACCACCTTGGACAGTTTGGATGAATCGATCGGTGTGGGCAGCGCGCTCGTGGAAGCGGTGGAGAATTGGGCGCTGGAAGCCGGCATCGCGCGGCTCTGGCTGGTTACCACGAACGACAATCTCGAAGCCCTTAAATTCTGGCAGAAACGCGGATATGAACTGGTTTCGGTACACCGCAACGCCATCGCCGACGCGCGGCGCATCAAACCTCAGATCCCCATCACCGGGCTCAATGGCATCACCATCCGCGACGAAATTGAGCTTGAGAAGATCATCTGAAGCCGCCGTTTTCAGCGCTTGCGCCGTTGATCGAACCTTCGTCGGCGCCCCTGCGCGTGCTTGCGCGGCGCTCGCGCCAGAGGCTTTCCGCGACGATCAGCATGACCCCCAATACGATGGCGTGGTCGGCCAGATTCGATACGTTTGAGATCAGATTGGGAATCTGATAATGGATGAAATCAATCACGTGGCCGTGCAGCATGCGATCGGCGATATTGCCAAGGGCGCCGCCGATGATCATCCCGATGGCGACGGGCGCCAGGCGCGAGTCCTCGCTTACAGAGCGAAAGTACCAGAGCATGCCGGCGATGATCGCCAGCGCCATGACGAGGAGTACATCCCCGGCCAGCGGCAAAATGCCGAAGGCGGCGCCGGTATTGCTGCTGCGCGTCAGCTGAAAGAGGGGCGCCAGCGCGGAAATTGGCTGTACGCTCTCGTAGAGCGCCAGGTTTGCGACCACCCAATGCTTCGCGATTTGGTCGGCGAGCGCTGTGAATCCGAGGGCGCATAGGAGAATGATCCACTTTCGCATTGTCCGCTCCGGCTGAATGTGTAGGCCAGTCCGCCCCAAGTCTAGCAGAGAACGCAGTTGGGAAAACTCCAACGTAGATATTGCCGCCTTTTGGCTGTATGTTGGTCCGGCATTTCGACTGTGGCCAAATCAATGACTGATCGGAGGCGCGGGACAATGGCGCGGCAGCAGCGCGTGTGGCTTGAAATCGCCGAGCTTGCCTTGCGGCGCTGGAGCTTGCCGCCGGCGGAATTGAGCGTTTTGGGAAGCAACGGCAAAGCGGTCTTGAAGGTACAGGCGGACGCTGGCCTGTATGTGCTGCGTCTGTATAAGCCCGGAGGCGTCACCGAGGCGGCGCTGCGTTCTGAGCTGAATTGGCTGTCAACCATCCATCGTCATACGGATCTGCTGGCGCCCCGTCCCATCCATTCATTTGTAGATGGCTGTGAGCGCAGCTACATTGACATCCACTGCGGTCAACTGCCGGCGCCGCATAAAGCGCGCGCGGTCCTGTTCCAATTCATCGATGGCGAGAGCAAGACGGCGCGCGATTTGACTTTGAAAGACGTTCAGAGAATTGGCGAGTACCTGGGCAAGCTGCATCGTGAAGGGCAGCGCGACCTGCCGGCCGGATTCGGGCGGACCCGTTTGGATTGGAACGGTCTCTTTGGCGACGATTCGCCCTACGCCTCGCCGCAGGAGCGCGATCAGCTCAGCGCTGCGCAACGCGCGGTTTACGCCGAGGTGGCGAATCGCTTGCGCCAGCGGTTGTCAGCACTGGCTTCCGAGCCCAACAGTATGGGTTTGATTCACGCGGATTTGCTGGCGAAGAACATTGTTTTCGTCGAAGACGCGATTGCCGCGCTCGACTTCGAGTATTGCGCTTGGGGTTTTTTTCTCTATGATCTGGCGCCGCTTCTTTGGCAGCTGAAGGGCGATCGAGCGGCTGATTATCCCGAGTTGCAGGACGCGCTTTGGCGGGGCTATACCTCGATTCGCCCTCAAGTTGAAGGCCAAAGGGACCTGCTTGAATCGATGACGGCGGCACGGCAGCTCGTATCCTGTCGCTGGCTGCTGGCGAACTTGACGAATCCGACGGTGAGCGCCGCCGCGCCAGCCCTGATCGCGGAACGCTTCGCCGAGTTGCGCGGCTTCATCGATACTGGCAGGCTGCAGCGTCAATCGCGGACGCTGTAACTCGCTGCGGCAAATCGGGATTTCAGATGCTGAACAAATTCAGATCGCTCAAAGCGGAGGCTTTCAATGTCTATCTGCTGATGATGGGCGTATCCGCCTTCGCAACCACGCTCGCATATACAATTCACTTGGTGTATCAAGTCAGACAGGTCGGCTTGAATCCGCTGCAGCTGGTCCTGGTAGGAACCACCCTGGAGCTAACCGCCTTTCTTACCGAAATCCCAACAGGCGTGGTGGCCGACATTTACAGCCGGCGATTGTCCGTCATAATCGGGTTTGCGCTCTTGGGATTGAGCCTCATCATTGAAGGCGCCATTCCCGTCTTTGGAGTAATTCTGCTTGGGCAGGTTGTCGCCGGCTTTGGCTATACATTTCTCAGCGGCGCGACCTCCGCCTGGATAGCGGATGAAGTCGGGCCGGATCGCGCTGGACCGGCATTCATGCGCGGCGCGCAAGCCGAGCAGGCCTGCGCTTTCGTCGGCATCTTCGTCAGCGTCGCGCTGGCGAGCATCAGCCTGCAACTGGCCATCATTTGCGGTGGAATCTTGCTCGTGCTGCTGGCGGCGCTTTTAGTCCTCGTCATGCCGGAACTGGGATTTCAACGGCGCCCCGAGAGCGAACGAGAATCTTGGCGCGCCTTTCTGCGGACTTTCCGCGCTGGCGTCGGCTTGGTCCGCGCTCGCCGAATCTTGCTATTGATTACGCTTGCGGCCATCATCCATGGCGCTTTCACCGAGGGTTTTGATCGACTTTGGATCACACATCTGCTTGAGCGCTTCAGCTTGCCGCCGCTCGGTCAACTAGACGAAATTGTTTGGTTCGGCATCATCAGCGCCGTGTCCATGCCGCTCACGCTGGTGGCGACTGAAATCCTGCGGCGGCGTCTTGACATGACCGATAGCGCTCGCGTGGCGATGACCTTGATCGCCGTCTACGCGTCGTTGATCGCCAGCGTCTTGCTCTTCGTCTTGAGCGAGACCTTTGCCCTGGTACTGCTGGGGCTCTGGCTGACGCAAGCGGCGAGAGCGATTCGCGAGCCGCTGATGGAAACCTGGATAAACCAACATACGGAATCGGATGTCCGCGCGACTGTCCTGTCCATTCAAGGGCAGGCGGACGCCTTGGGGCAGATCGCCGGCGGTCCGGTGGTTGGAGCAATCGGTCTCTTGACAACGGTGCGCCTGGCGATTTCGCTGTCGGCTGTTATCCTCTTGCCTATCCTGCCCGTCATTCGGCGGACAGCGCAAGTAGACCCGCGCCGCGGCTCGTCATAAACCGGGGTGGTGAATCGCGGACGGAGCAAGGAGACATCTCCGGGTGGCGATTATCGCGGTAGAATGCGCGTCCATGAATTGAGAGGAGCGAAATGGTTTTGATGAAGGACAAAGCGATGCTGGAAGAATTGCAGAACTTCGACACGCCGTCGATAACAAATGTCGTGGCGACTTATCCGGATTCGCCGCTGTGCCTGGGGCTGTACAATCCCTGGAGCGAGAACTGGTACACCGATCAGTCGATCCGCTGCATGTATCCGGAGTTGGGACGCCGCGCCGGTTATGCGGTGACCTGCGTTTATGGCTTGCCGGACCCCAACTTTTCGCGCCTCAGCTTTATGGACGTCTTGGAGGCGATGGAAGCGTCGCCGCAGCCAACCGCGCTGGTTATCCAGCAGAAATTCCCGGCTGAAATCGCGGGCAAAATTGGCTTGGCCGGCGGCAACATGGTGTCGGCGATGAAGGCGCTGGGTTGCGTCGGTCTGCTCTCCAACGGTCCATCGCGCGATCTGGACGAGATTCGCGAAATGGACTTCCAATACATGCTGAGCGGCGTGTCGGCGGGCCACGGCGCCATGGCTGTGCACGCGGTCAATGTGCCCGTTTCAGTGGGCGGCATGGATGTCGCGCCTGGGGAAATCATACACATGGACGAAAACGGCGCCTGCAAGTTTCCAGCCGATCAGCTGGAGGCGGTTCTGACAAATGCGCGCGCCTTGCAGCAGGAAGAAGCGGCGCGCATGAGCGCCTTGCGGCGAGCGAAGTCGGCCGCTGAGATTCGAGCGATCTTTGGCGGACATTCCTATGGCAATGACGAGGAGTAGACGGGTTCGGCGGCAGGCGCGGGAACGGAGTCCACAAATGGCAATGGAAATGAAGGGCAAACGTGTGCTGGTGACCGGCGCGACCAACGGCATCGGCAAACAGGCGGCTCTTGAGCTGGCAAAGATGGGCGCCGAGGTCGTGATCGTCGGGCGCGACGAGATCAAGACGCGCAAAGTACGCGATGAACTGCAAACGCTCGGCGGCAACTCAAATATTGACCTGCTCGTCGCCGATCTCTCCTCGATGGACGAGGTTCGGCGCATCGCCGACGAATTCCGCGCGAAGTACAGCCGGCTGGATGTCTTGCTGAATAATGCGGGCGCCGTCTTTTCCCAATTTCAGCTCTCGGCCGACGGCTATGAAATGACCTTCGCGCTCAATCACCTGAGCTATTATTTGTTGACGCATCTGCTATTGGACACGATAACGCAGACGGCGCAGCAAGAAGGCGAGGCGCGTATCATCAACGTGTCGTCGAGCGCTCACCGAAATGCCACCCTTCGACTGGGAAACTTGCGCGACGAGAGCGGCTACAGCTTCATGAATAGCTACGGCGCCAGCAAACTGATGAATGTGCTCTTCACCTTTGAATTGGCGCGCCGGCTAGCGGACACGACGGTAGCGGTAAACGCGGTCCACCCCGGCTTGGTTGATACTGGCTTCGGACACAATACCGGGCGGCTCTGGTCTCCCTTGATCAAGGTAGCGCAGAAGCTGTTTGCCATATCGCCAGAGAGAGGCGCCGAGACCCTGGTCTATCTGGCGGCGGCGGCGGAGGTTTCCGGCGTCAGCGGCAAGTATTGGAACGAGAAAGAGCAGAAGCGCTCCAGCGATAACTCCTACGATCGTCAGTTGCAGCAGCAGCTATGGGAGTTCAGCGCCGAAGCGACCGGCGTCGGTTAGACTAGCGGACGCGCGCTGCGCTAAATCAGGCCAGCGCTTGCCGCAAATCGGCGATCAAATCGGCTGGATGCTCCAAGCCAATGGAGACGCGCAAGAGATTCGCCGGCGTCGACGAGCCCTCTTCTATCGACTCGCGGTGTTCGATCAGGCTGTGCGTTCCGCCGAAGCTGGTCGCGCTGGTGAAGAGCCGCAGCCGATTCACCAATTGAATCGCGGCGTCCCGCCCGCCCTTGACCTGGACGGACATCAAGCCGCTGCCCAGTTTCATTTGCCGCAGCGCCAATTTGTATTGCGGATGGCTCGGATGATGCGGGTAGAGCACGCGCTCGATCTTGGGATGTTCCGCCAGGAAGCAGGCGACTTGCCCCGCGTTTTCGCTGTGGGCGCGCAGACGATAGGACAGACTCTGCAGTCCGCGCAGCGCCAGCCAGCAATTGAAAGGCGACAAAACAGCCCCACCGATTTTCACCAGGCGCGTGACGCGTTGCGCGAATTCGCCATCTTTGGCGAAGATAACCGCGCCCCCAAGCACGTCATGATGGCCCGCAATATATTTCGTCAGGGAAAGCACGACGATATCGGCGCCGAGCTCAATCGGATGCTGCGCCGCCGGCGTGGCTACTGTGTTGTCAACCAGGAGCAGCGCCTCAGACTCCTGCGCGATATCGGCGATGGCGGCGATATCAGCCAGGCGAATCATCGGGTTCGTCGGCGATTCAAGGATGACGAGCTTGGTGTTCGGTCGCATAGCGGCGCGGACCGCGGCCAAGTCGCTCATGTCGACGAAGCTGGTCTCCAGCCCCCAGGGCGCGAAGAATTCATTCAGTTGCACGCGGATGCCAAAATACATATCGTCGCTGGAGACGATGTGATCGCCGGGGCGCAGCGCCTGAAAGATCGTGAGCATCGCCGCCGATCCGCTGGAGACAGCATGGGCGAGGGCGCCGTTTTCGAGCTGAGCCATCGTCGCCTCCAGGGCGGCGCGGTTCGGATTCTGCCAGCGCGTGTAAATCAACTGATCGGGATCATGCTCCAATCCGGTCGTCTCGTATTCGAAGGTCGTGCTGAGCGCGATCGGCGGCACGATGGCGCCACTGGCGGGATCTATCGCCGCATTGTGAATGGCTTTGGTTTCAGGTCGAAGGCTCATGGCTGCGCTCGTTTCCAGCTCGCTGGTTTGCGGCAATCATACTGATTCAGCGTTTCCCTTGCCATGCCAAGCTGCGAGTGAAGTGGTTTTGCCAAGCAGCATTACCGAATCCGCGTACAATGCATTTTGAAGACGTTGCAGACCTTGCGCCGCGCTAGCAGGCAGCAAATGTCAACGATGCCGTGCTGGAGGTGGAACATGCCTGATATGCTGGTCAAGCTATATGATCTGCCGGCTTTAGAACCGGCAATCCTGCAGCAGCGGGCTCTGGGCGTGCGCGTACGGCGCTGCATGCCGCCGGAGAAGCACATCGTGCTCGGCTGGATTCGCGAGCATTTCAGCGAGTATTGGGTGAGCGAGGCGGACGTCGGTTTCTCGATCCATCCGACGACGGTATTCTTGGCGCATCGAGGCGATCAAGTGCTGGGTTTTGCCTGTTATGACACGACGCACAAAAACTTCTTTGGCCCAACGGGCGTCGACGCGGCTGAGCGCGGACGGGGCATTGGCACGGCTTTGCTGCTGGCGACCTTGCACGCCATGCGCCACGCCGGCTATATGTACGCCATCATCGGCGGCGCCGGTCCGGTCGGCTATTATGAGAAAGTCGGCGCTGCTGTGATCCCGGATTCGGAGCCGTCGCGCGCCTATCTTGGCATGTTGGGCACTGAGGCGGTCTACACCCGGGGCGCGCCGAGCGACTCGTTCTTGGACATGGAACCGATCAATCGGAACGGAGACGCTGCTTAGCCTGATAGACGACCGCGTTCAGCAGCTCGGTCAGCCCGCGTCCCTTGCCCATCGAAATATCCTTGCCGAAGAAGGTGAAAACCACCTCGCCGTTGATGGCCGCCACTTGTTCAAGCGGCGCGCCCGAGCAGGCTTGATCGAGGATCGCGCTCATCGCCATTGCTGAAAGACCCTGCGGATTGAGAACATCGAAGTAAAAGTCGACTGTGCCATCCTCGCGGTCGATCGCCCAGACAAAAGCCTCTGACTCACAGCCAATGACGCGATGAGCTTCATCATAGGGCTTGGTCGCGATAGATGCCGGCACCGGCTGGAATTCGTCGGCGAGCGCGATGAGGTAGTCGACTCGCTCTTCACGCGTAGAAATGAAGCTGAAGTCGTCGAGGTATGCCTGTAGTTTTGGCGGAAGCTCGGCCATCAGGGTCACGTGCGGAGGGCGAGCGGCTCGCTTGGCAAATGCCAGGTCGCGCCGCCCGCGCTGGGAGCTATTTCTCTATGGGCAGGCCCACGCTGTTGCCCCACTCCGTCCACGAGCCATCGTAATTGCACACATCGCTGAAGCCCAGCAGGTTCGTCAATACAAACCAGGTATGGCTGCTGCGCTCGCCTATGCGGCAGTAGGCGATGGTGGGCGAGCCGGGGTCCAAACCCAATTCGTCGAGGTAGATGGCGCGCAGGTCGGCGGCGTTCTTGAATGTGCCATCCTCGTTCGCCGCCCGCGACCAGGGGCAGCTGCTCGCTCCCGGTATGTGCCCGCCACGGACAGCGCCTTCCTGCGGATACCCTTCCATGTGCAGCGCTTCGCCGCTGAATTCGGCCGGGCTGCGCACGTCAACCAACTGCCCTTGCGCTCTGGTGTGCGCCAGCACGCCATCGCGAAAGGCGCGGATTCTACTGTCGTCGCGTTCGGGCGCGCTATAGTTCGTCGGGCTGATGCTTGGAACTTCGCGTGTGAGATCGCGTCCCTCTTCCGCCCATTTCAAGCGCCCGCCATCCATGATTTTGGCGTTTGTATGGTTGAAAAGCTCGAACACCCAGAGGGCATAGGTCGCCCACCAATTGCTCTTGTCGCCGTAGAAGACTACCGTGGTTTCGGGCGTGATGCCGATGCGGCTCGCGAGGGCTTCGAACCCTGCTTTGCCCAGATAATCGCGCCGCAGCGGATCGTTTAGATCTTTCACCCAATCGACTTCGACGGCGCCCGGCACATGACCGCTAGGATAGAGTAGGGGATCTTCATTCGATTCAACCACGCGGACGCTGCTGTCGTTCAGGCGCTCGGCTACCCAGGCGGTCGATACCAGTTTATCCGCATTGGCATAGCCGCGGCTGCTAATATCACTCATTTGCTTTGCTCCTTGTCTGCTATTCCAGCGTTGTGCTAATCTCGGCTCGTCGCCCCCAGCGACAATCAAAAAAGCCAACCGCTGCGGGTTGACTCGTTGGTGGCGCCTTGCCGATATCATGCCAAACCAATCATGCCCGCCTAATGGAAGGTGAGAATACAACAACAGCATGGGGCCGCGCCGCGCTCTTTTGGTTTACGCATGACAGTAAGTTACCACAGCAAGCAGGAGATTTCAAGCATGGAGCAGTTGTCCATCATACGTCGCTTGGGAATTTCGGAAAATCCAGCGACGCGCTGAGCCCATCCAGGCAGAGCAGACAGTCTCGCAGCTTGAGCGAAAGGTGCAGGTCGGCCGGCACAACAATTTCAAACTGGCCGCGACCAAATGTGCCGATGAGCGGTTTGCGTCTGGCGACGATGTAGACGCCGGCAAGATCCTGGTCGGTCACCAACTGCCAGCCAAAGCCCGCTTGCAACTCGATTCGGGCTTGCACCTCGCGCTGATCATGCGCGGAAAGGCGAATGTCGGCATGTTCCGCTTCCAGATAGAGTGTTGTTCGCGCTGCCGCCTCCCAGCGAAAGCGACGGGATTCAATGGCGAGGTCGCGCGCCGCGCCCACGAGCTTGAGCGCTTTCCAAAGGTTGCCCATCAATCGCATTAGAGTTCTTCCAGATGGGCCGCTACCCAGCCCTGATACGCTTTGCGAAGAGCCAAGGTGATGGGACCGACGCGTCCGTCGCCGACCGGCTTCCCGTCGAGCTCGACCACCGGGATGAGTCCGCGGCTGCTGCTCGAAAGGAAGACTTCGTCGAATCGATCGAAGTCGGACATATTTGCCGGTTGCCTGCGCAGCGGGACGATCGCCTCGCAGATGGCGAATACAATCATCCGCGACACACCCGCCAGTACGCCGCTGGCGGCGGTGTAAAGCTCTCGCCCAATCATGGCGTAAACATTGCTTGACATGCCTTCCAGCAGGTTAGCGCTTGAATCCAGCAGGAACACTTCATAGACGCCGGCGGGCTTCGCAGCCTCCAACGCTTGGCGCTGACGCATCCAGCTGATGGATTTCGAAGCCGGATTCCGACGAACCGCCTTTGACGTTATGCAGCGCGCGCCATTCCCAATCAATTGCGGGCTTGGCGCTTGAAAGGGCTCGACTGACAGGATTAACTCGTCGGGCGCCGCGGCCGACGCCGAGATTCGAAATCTCACATCGCCATAATCCGTTTCGAGGACAAGCTGGCGCAGAGCCGACCGCAATTGAATCCGGTCCAACGACAAGGGGATATCTTGTCGCCGAGCTGAATCCTCCAGGCGGTCCAAGTGCGCGTCCAGCAGCAAGGTCTGGGTTCGCTTATAGGTATTGCTAACGGTATAGACGCCTTCCCGCGGTTCATACTGCGCCGCGTCTCGCAAGCTGGTCGCCCGGTAGTCGGCGTCAACGAGGCGCCGGCCCCTAAGGCGTTTAATTGTCGCAGGCATGATCAGCGGAGCTCAGCGCCGCAGCCACAAATCGCGGAAGGTATCCCACTCAGTTTGGCTCAGCTGCTCGTCGGAATAGATGGCTATACCGGTCAAGAATTTGCGCTCTTCCGCGTCGAGCCGGCGCAGCCCTTCGATGACGCCGTCCAGCGCTCTCGCCATCGTTTCTATCGCCGGATTATGCGCGGAACTGGCGCCGCTGTAATTGGGAATGCTGACGACTATATTCGTCGTGGATTCCAATTCCTTGACATAGGTTTCTACGTGATAGGCCACCCAATTGACATAGTCCAGCGCTTCCTGCCGATAACTTTGATACAGAAGCAGAACGAGCTCGTCAGCCGAAACCATGACGCGTTTCTTGAAGCTTGTTGACCACATTGTTCCCGGCGCGATCGATTCGAGATGCTGGAGCCGACGATCGGGCGGCGTCAGATCGGCTGTGACGGCGACTGCGATCGGAACCTCTGCGCCCAAGGTTCCGCGCACCTGCTGAATCAGGCGAATGAGATCACTGTTGTCGCTGAATAGCGGCTTTACATCGAGCAGTACGCCGTCAAAGCCAAGCTGTGTGACCAGCAGTCGGCTGAAATCGGCGATATTGCTATGGATATTGGCGTCGTCTAGGCGATAGCCGTCAGCCGTATCGAGATGCGTCCAAATCTCGATCCAGCCCAAGACTCTCAGATCCTCGTGCTTGCTCTTGAAGGAAGAGACGAATTCGGCAACGCCTGACCGGGACTCCATGAAACTGGCCTCGCCCTGAAGACCCCCCGACCAACGGTTGTCGATGCCGAGTGAACTCACATAGGCGTATGCCGTTCCAATCTGATTTTCCACCAGCCGATCGGTGAACGCTTGAACTTGCCATCGATCAATATCGCCGTAGGTCCACGACTGATCCAGCCAGACCGCGTTATTGAGCGGCAGAGCCGTCGGGCTGCGGACCAAGAGCGAAGCGATCGCCCCGCCGGCCAAAATCAAGACAGCGGCTGCCGCGCCAACTCGCAGTCGATTTCTCGGCGCGAGCAAGGCTGAGAGTCGTAGCGCCCGGCGGTGGCCCAGATGTCCGCTCTTATTCGCGCCCAACCCTTGGTCGCTGGCAGCTGCGCGGAAGCGGCCAAGCGCCGAAGAAACGCTGGCTAGAATCGAAAAAGGTCCTCGCTCGGAAGTCGTACTTTCAGTGCCAGAATCGGGGGACATGGACATGCGACATCCGAAGGGTAATCGAAGGCCTGACGCATAGCTATTCTAGCACAAGACGATCGCCTGGACTTCGGACTGCGCTGAAATCGGTTCAGCCGGTTGCGGCGCCCGCGCTTATTTTGGCGGCCAGCGGCGGCCCCAGTACCAGCAGACCCACGACGAGGGCGACAAAGGCGGCAATGAGGACGGCGCCCGCCGCCACATCCTTGGCCACCTTCGCCATGGGATGAATATCCGGCGTTGCCAAATTAACTGACGCTTCTATCGCCGCGTTGAGAAACTCCGCAATCCAGACGATTCCGATCGTGAGGACAAGTGTGGCCCAGTCATCCGTTTCGATGCCCAGCCATAGACCAACGGCTAGGACCGCGAGCGTCGCCGCTAGCAGGATACGCGTGTTTTTCTGATGAAACAGCATGTAGGCGCAGCCAGATAGGGCGTAGCCGAAGCTGTGGAGACGACTGCTGCTGGTTGTCGCGCTGTATTGAGACGGGTCGATTTGCGGTGAGCTGCGAAGCTGGCGCCGCTCGCCCTCAGTCATTCTCGCTGTTTCCGTAATCTTCAACAACTTGCGAGCTGACGCCGGCTGACAGCAGCGCGCGCTCTTGCGCTTGCCACATTTCGGCTTTGCCCGCGGGCGACTCATGTTCGTAGCCCACTAGATGCAAGACGCCATGTATAACGAGCAAGCACAAAACGTCGTCAAGCGGTGTGTTGGCGGCCTGCGCGCGGGCGGCCGCGTAGTCGCGCGCGATTATGACATCGCCGATATACGTTTCGTCTTCTTCGACTCCATCGAGCCTGGCGCCCGCTGGAAAAGCGAGAACATCTGTTGGCGCATCGGTATGGCGATGCTTTGCATTCAACGCGGCGACCGTCTTGGAATCGGTAATCACGAGGCTAAGGCTGCCAGCCCGATACTCGGGATGCGCCGCCAGAACTGCCGATGAAGCCCGTTTGAGGCGGGCGACATCCACCGGGTACTGATCGGGATTTTGCAGGACGACGCCCTTGCTCAAGAGGTTGTATCCGCCGCTTTGGGATTCACGTTCTTGCCGGTCGGTTCTGGTGACTTGCTGCCGTTGCGTTTTGGCAGCGGCGGGACGACAAACAGCGGCTCTTCTTCCTCCATAATCATGGAGGCATCGTCTCCTTCAGCGGTAGCCACCGGCGTCGCGGTTGGCGTCCCATCGATTGCTTCTGTGGCGCTCACTGGCGAGGCGTCGTCTTCAGGTTGAAGGCCAGCGGCGGTTTCCCCGGCACGGTCGATTGCCTTCTCCTGCTGACGCTCGTTCGCGGCGGGAATCGATTCAAAAGGCCGGGCGCGCGTGGCAAAGCGCGTTTTGGTTTCAGACATCGCTGCGCTAGGCCCTTGCACGGCTTTGGCGTAATCAATGCGCTGATGGAAAAGACCTCGGAAAACATCAATGAAGGTCGCTTCGATTTTTCGCAGGTCATTGAGGGTCAAGGTGGAGTCGTCAAGCTGGCCCGTGTTTCGCTTGTCTTCAATGATGCCGTGCACAAAATTGCTGATGTCCTGGTTGCTCTGCGGCTTTACCGCCCGTATCGCCGATTCACAGCTGTCCGCCATCATCAGAATGGCAGTCTCACGGCTCTGCGGAATCGGTCCCGGATACGAGAAATCGGCCGGGTCAACATCATTTTCGTCGCCGGCCATAGCCAGCGCCCGCTGGTGAAAGACGAACACCTGCGTCGTACCGTGATGTTCGCGAATGAACTCCCGTATGCGATTGGGCAGATTAAACTTCTTCGCGATCTGATCGCCTTCGATCACGTGGTTGATTATGATGTCCGCGCTGCGATACGGGTCATCCAGCGCATCATGCGGATTTTGGATGTGCAGCTGATTCTCGGTAAAGAAAAACGGATTGCTCATCTTGCCGATGTCGTGATAGAGCGCGGCGACATGCGTCATCTGGGCATCGGCGCCGATCGCGTCCGCCGCTTGCTCGGCCAAATTCGCCACCTGCAGTGAATGCTGATAGGTGCCGGGCGCTTCGCGCAGCAGACGCTGCAGGAGGGGCTTGCTCGGCTGGCTCAAATCCATCAGCTTGAATGGCGTCGCCAGGTTTAAGAGCACGGTAAGCGCGTACATGAGGCCGAAGGCCGTCGTCGGCGCGATCAATGCGCCGCTGAAGAAAGCCTGCATCATGCTCGTCGCGTCACGCCCGTCAATGCCGACTTGCAGGGCAAATATCGCCACGACGCTCGCGTTCGCCAAGCCCACAAAAAGACCGGCGATAAAGTAATTGTTCAAGCGACCGGCATTGCGCAGGGTGAGTATCGCGCTTATATTGCCCGCCGCGATTAAACTGGCGACTTCAAGCGACGGACCGCGGCTGAGCAAGCCGCCCAGAAAGGCAAAACCGATTGCGCCTACGATGGCCAGATTGGGACTGCTAATGGCGACATAGACAATCCCGAGCGCGGCCGCCGGCATCAAATAGATATACGAGATCCCAAAGGCGCGCATGGAAGCCAGGGCGACCAGAAACAGCACCGCGATCAGAAGCAGGTCTTTCTGGCTGTGATATATGAGATGGCTTTCGAAGCGGCTGACGTATAAGCCGAGCAGTACGACGACCAAGGCGCTGGCGAGCAGCGCGCGGGCGATTCTCGCGCCGCGGTTGCTGGTGCGCGCGAGCAAGCCAAGTTCTCGCAGCGCTTCCAGCGAAAGACTGTCTATGGGCTGGTTGCCGGGCGCGACTGTCTGGCCCGCAATAAATTGCCGCTGCTGCGCTTCAATGTTGTCATGCGCCTTCGCCCGATCAATCGCGGTCTGCTCCGGATTCTCAAAGGTATTCGCGCGGATGACATCGGCCGTGATCAGCGTGACAATTTGGCTCTCTTGCGGCGTCAAGCGCAAGCTGACCTGGGTGGGCAGTTGCTCGCGCGCTTTCTTCAAATCGGCGGCGCGGATTTCCTCACGCATGACCCGCTCCAAAACCGAGATGATCTCGTTGCGAACTTGCGACCAACTGTCGTCCGGCAATTGCAGGATGTTGACAATGGCCGCCTCATTCTCATTTAGCTGCAATGATGTGATCGCCTTGATGTCGGCGATCTGTCGATCGAGCGACGCGTACGAGTCTCCGCGCACATTATCGATATAGTCGAGAATCTTCTCCGTCAGATCGCGCTGTTGGCGCGCCACGTTGGGGTCCGGCGGATAGTACACGGGCGGCACCTGGCTCAGCGCATTCTCGCGCTCCTGCGCCGTCAGGATCGCGCTGACGAAGGAGCCTTCTTCGCGCGCGATTATGTCCTCCGTCGGCACCGAGCCGATTGTCAAATTGGCAACGTTGTTGAAGTCGAGAAATATATCATCGAAGGCCACGATCAAGACGCAGCACAGTGCGAAGCCAACCGCGGCGATCAGGATTCGCGCAAACTGGAAGCCCTTCCGCGTTTTGCCATGATCAATATGAAAGCGCTCATCGAGCATGTCAGCGAATTGGGAAAACACCGCGCTAACTCAGAAACTCTTTCACGATTGCGTTTACCGCTCGGCCATCGGCCAAGCCCTGAACCTTGGGCATGACCGCCCGCATGACAAGCCCCATATCTTTCATCGAGGCGGCGCCGACCTCGGCTATCGCTGCCTGTATGATTGGCGCCAACTCTTCGCTGGTCAGCTGCCGCGGGAGAAACTCCTCGGTCACGGCAAGCTCGACGCGCTCGGCGGCGGCCTCGCTGCTACGGCCCGCTCTTTCAAGTTCGCTGATCGTTTCGCGGCGCTTCTTCGCTTCCTTGCGCAGGATATCCCGGATGGCATCGTCATCGAGCTCCGACTGCCCGTCGACTTCCGCCTGCTTGATGGCGCTTTGCAACAGACGAATCGCGTTTCGCCGGTCGGCGTCTTTGGCTTTCATCGCGCTCTTCAACTCTGTTTGCAGTTCGAGTTTCAGCTTTTGCATGTCAAGGCGCTTGAGATTGATCTTCTAATTCAGGTTTCGCAGCGCAGGGAATCAAGAAGAATCGTTCAAATCCTGCTAAAACACAGTCGCTTGCGGCGATGCAAGCTCTTTCACTCTACCATGAATCGCGCCGTCAGTATACGCGCCGAGTTGAGTGCGGGTAATGACATTCGTCAAGTCGCGCGGATGGACGCTGTTGACGCGCATGTAGTTGTCCGTGTAGCCGGTAATCACGAAACCGGCCGGCGTCGCGCCCTTGACCCGCTCCCACAAGACCTCTTGCTGGCTGCCGCGGAGCGAGGCGGCGAAGCGCGCTTCCATCTGCTGGGATAGGCTGAGCAAGCGAGCGCTGCGGGCTTTCTTCGCCTTGCTGTCAACCTGGTTTCGCATTCGGCTGGCCGGCGCGCCCGGTCGGCTGCTATAACGGAATACATGCAGCCCGGCGAATTCCATTTCGCGGATGAAGCGCTCGGATTGATCAAACTCGCCATCTGTTTCGCCCGGGAAACCTACGATGACATCGGTAGTCAGGCTCAACTCGGGTATGCTTGCGCGAGCCGATTCGACAATCTGGCGGAATTGCCGCTGGCTGGTATTGCGCCTCATTCGCTTCAAGGTGCGATCGCAGCCGCTCTGTAAGGGCAAGTGCAAATGACGACACAGGCGGCGATCCTGCCAGAGCGCGAAGAAATCCGGCGACAGATCCCACGGTTCCAGGGACGACAGGCGAATCCGCGGCATATCGGTTTCGCGGAGCAGCGCCTCGACGAGACGTTTAAGGCTCTCGCCCTCGCCTAGATCCTGGCCATAACTGCCCAAATGAACGCCGGTCAGCACAATCTCCTGATACCCGGAAAGATGCAGATAATTCACTTCGCGCAGGACTTCCCGAAGCGGTCGGCTGGTTCCGGCGCCACGCGCGATTGTGGTGACGCAAAAGGTACAGGCTAGGTCACAGCCGTCTTGCGCTTTGACGAACGCGCGCGTCCGGCCCAGAGGCGCCTGGCGCTCCAGCGGTTCGCGCTCGAAAACGTCGATCGCTTCGCCCGTGATCTGCGAAACCAGTTGAGCCTTGCCGCCATTGTCGACCACAGTCCCGACGCCAGGAAGCCGCGCGATATCGCCCGGCGCAATCTGCGCGTAGCAGCCGGTTACGGTCGTTTCGCCGGCTGGGTTGGCGCGGTGAAAATCCCGTATCAACTTTCGGCTGGTCTTGGCCGCTTCACTGGTTACGGCGCAGGTGTTGATGATGAAGTGATCGGCTTCGGCGGGCCTGTCGACTATCTCGTGGCCCAGCGCGCTGAGCTGCCGCGCCATCGTGTCGATCTCGCTCTGGTTGAGGCGGCAGCCTACCATTCGCAGATGCGCTTTCATGCTTTGGCATCCTCGTCGCCAGGAGCAGTGGGGCTCAAAACAACCAGATTGTCAAAGCGCACGCCGACGCCGCCACCGCCCGTCGCCGTCGACTGAGCGATGAGGCCAAGCTTGCCGGTCGGATGCCTCGCGTCTTGATAGACATCAAGCATGTCGCCGTCTATGCACTCTCCGTAGCTGAAGGTGCTGGTGGCAGTCTCGTTTTTCGGGATGCAGACGGAGACTTGAGCGCCGTTGATGAAAAAGCGATAAGCGGAATCACGGGCGACCACGCGCAGCGTATTCTCCGCGCCAAGCCCTTGGCGTATATGCGGCGAATCGATCCAGTCGCTTTCGCGTTCGCTTATTCCGGCCTCCGTCTTCCAAAGCGAGTAGTAGCCGTCGCTGCTGATCAGAAAGGCGTAATGACCGCGGGAATCGGTGGCGGGCAAAAGCTGACGCAGGGCGGCGCCCGCCAAAGGCAGAAGCCGGTCCGCCTCGCAAAGGATTATCGCGGGCAAATCGCAGTCGCCCTCCCCGCGATCGCTCGCATGAAATATGACGCCAAAGGCATTATCGATTGGACCTTGGCTGGCGGTCGCGCGTACAGTTAGATCGAAATCGCGAAACGGATGGCGGGCGGCCGACCAGGTTGCAGTCTGGGGACTGGCTACCGTGAGTTCAAGCTGCTCGTCTACGATTTTCGCGCTCTGCTGCCCGGCGTACAGATCCCATTCATCCGCAAAGCCGGAAAAAGCCGAGACGTACAGCAGCTCGCCCGGGGCGCTATCGAGGGTCGGCGCATCGTTCAACAGCGTCCTGTGAATGGCGTTGGCGGTGATCAAACAGAGCGCGAGTACGACGGCAGCCGCGAAGGCGAGCGCCCGGACGGGAAATCTCTTTCGTCTAGGGGAGGAGGGTAGGGCGGACTCTGCCACTGTACCTGCCGCGCCGAATCTGAAGTGAACGCTGCGATTCTAGCACAGAGAGCGGACGGCGCAAGTGGCATAGGGAAAACGGCGGGGCAATCGCATCAAAATCATTTCGCGCCGATCGCCACGAAAATAAAGGAAAGTGTAGGGGCGACACTGTGTGTCGCCCACGAAGAAAGCCTAAATTTTGCGGGCGATTCACAGAATCGCCCCTACAGATTACGAAAGTTGTGGGAAAAGTAGTTGATTTCGGCGCCATTTCAATTTGATGCGATTGCCCTGATTGAGACGCCGACGAGCCTTGACAGCAGGAATCAATTGGGATAAAGTACCGTCGATTGAAGGCATGAACGGTATGGATATGTCGGCGGCGGCAAAAGCAATTATTACTACTACCGCCATGACGACTACGATGCGCATAGGCGCGCGCCGTGGAGGTTTTGGTTTGTTGTAAACGCAGGCGAACGAGCAGCAAACGGGCGTATGGAAAACCTCCATGCGCCCTTTTTGTTTCTGAAGAGGCGAGGGGATATCGATGGCTAGACTAACGATGAAGTTCGGCGGCACTTCTGTGGGATCGCCCGAAGCGATTGCGCAGGTAGTCGAGATTGTCAAAGATCATCTGGCGCAGGATAACGAATTGGCGGTCGTCCTATCGGCCATGTCTGGCGTTACCGATATGCTGCTTGAATCGGCTGCGGCCGCCGCGGGCGGGGAGCGAGAACGATACCTTGCCATCAATGCCGCCATCGGCGCTAAGCATGAGGCTGTAATTGATGAGTTGATCGCTGCGCGATCGACGCGCGCTGCCATTCGCGCAAGTCTAGGCGCGCTGCTTGGGCAGCATCGAGAACTCTGCGAGGCAGTCAGCATCTTGGGCGAAGCGACTCCCCGCATTTCGGACGCGCTGGTGTCCTTCGGCGAACGACTGAGCAGCCGCGTTGTCACAGCCGTGATGGCAGACCGAGGACTGCCTGTACAGCAGTTTGATTCCAATCGCTTCATCGTCACGGACAACATGTTTCAGAATGCGGATCCGCTCTGGGAAGAGACCGAATCCCGTATTGTGGACGGACTGCTGCCAGTGTTGGGAGCCGGAATTGCTCCCATCATCACCGGCTTCATAGGCGCGACGCCGGACGGTACGCTGACGACATTGGGGCGGGGCGGCAGCGACTTCAGCGCGGCGATATTCGCCGCCTGCTTGGCTTGCGACGAATTGATAATCTGGACCGATGTCGATGGCGTGATGACGACCGACCCGCGGCTGGACCAGCGCGCGCGCGTTTTGCCCTATGTCTCCTACCAGGAAATCGGCGAGCTAGCCTTTTATGGCGCCAAGGTTCTGCATCCCAAGACCGTGCAGCCGATCATCAGTCGCGATATCCCTTTGCGCGTGCGCAATACCTTTAATCCCGCGCATAACGGCACTTTGATCGGTTCGCGCGCGCTGGCCAGCGAAACCGTGATCAAAGCGGTCACCGGCATCAAAGACGTCTCCATGCTGACGGTCAGCGGGCCCGGCATGTTGGGCGTGCCGGGAATAGCCGGGCGGACTTTCCTGGCGACTGCGAATGCCGGCGCCAGCATTCTGATGATTTCGCAAGCGTCGTCCGAGCAGAGCTTCTGTTTCACCGTTGTCGATCCGCTGGCGCAGCACGTGAAAAGAGCGGTGGAGCAGGAGTTGCGGCGGGAGATCTTGCATAAGGATATCGACAGCGTCGATGTAATGAGCGATATCGTGATTATAACGGTCGTAGGCTCAGGGATGCGCGGCACGCCGGGTGTGGCGGGCCGCGTTTTCTCATTGCTCGGCGATCACAAGGTCAACGTGCTGGCGATCGCGCAGGGCTCGTCCGAATGCAGCATTTCTTTCATAGTCGCCGAGGACGATTTAGAGCGGGCTGTTGGTGAATTGCATAACCTGGCGCTGGAGACCGTGGAGAACGACCGCGTCAACGGCTGGGCAAGCGCCCCGTAAGCGACTTTCGCTAGCTGGCGACTAGCTGTTGCAAGATCGCCTGCCAATGCGAGAACAGCATAAAGTGACCGGCTTGCGCCTCAAGACGCAGCCGCGCATTTGGGATCAAGCTGGCCATGCGCTGGCCCACGAAGGGCGAACAAAAGGCATCCGCTTCGCCCCACCAGATGTCGACCGGGATGCGAATCGATTGCAGATGGAAGCCCCAGGGTCTGATTAGCGACGCCACTTCGTCAACGAGCAAATTGCTGCCGCCTCGGCGGATTTCCTCCCAGCTGTCGCGGCGGCTCTTGAATAGGTTGATGTTGCTCAGCACCTTCTGATCGGCATAGGACAAGGACCCGCCCAATTCGCGGATGAATTGTTCGGGCTCGCGCTGCGCGTCAAACCAGATGAAGGCGCGCATGAGCAGACGAAATAAAGACTTGTTGCCGCTAGCCAGCTGAAACAGGCGGCCGTAAAAGGGATGCAGCGCCTGAAAGCCTAAGGCGTGATCAAGCGGCGGCAAGGGCGCAACAGCGGCGCAGCGCGTTACGATTTGCGGGAAGCGGTAGGCGCAGGCCAGGGCGTAGGGACCGCCAGCCGAGAAACCCAAGACAGCAAATCGCTCGAGCTTTAGCGCCTTGCTGAGCAGCATCACATCGTCAACGACGTCCATCAGGCTGCGATCCGGTTTGCGCGTAGACGCGCCATAACCGGGGCGGTCGACGCCGATCAGACGGACGCCGAGCCGCGCGAGTATGGAATCGTCCGGGTGTCGCAGGCTGCGGTTGCCCCAAAGGTCATGGAAGATGAAAATTGGAGCGCCTTCCGGGTCGCCGTACTGGGCGAATCCCAAGCGCCGCCCATCCTGCAGCTGTGCTTGCCGCGCCGTCGCGATTTTTGCCAACCTGGCCATGCTCAGTCCAATGTCATGTGTTTCGCGCGAAGCTTAGCCCAGTTTGCGCCAACATGATAGAGGGGGTCGCTCATGTCAATTACCCGCTCGCGGATAAGCCGCAAGGATGGCCGGCGCCGGCTCAAGTGAAGGCAGCATGGTTTCGGCGCCGGGCAGCCCGAGCATGGTGGAGCGGCCGCCGTCGAGGTTGAGCGCGGCCTCAATTGCGAGGTCGGTCCGGGGCAGGTAGGCGCTCAGGTCGGCCAGCGACAAACCCAGAAACGGCGCCACGATGAGCAGAATCCGGCCGCTCGTATCAATGGCGATCACCGTTCGACGCGTCCGCTCGCCCTTCGAAGGCGCTCGGTAGGCCCGCTCGCCATTTTCTACCAACATTGGGAAACCTTGCGCCGCCTGTTCTATATCGTCGTCGAGCCACGAGGCTGGCGCGCGATTGGCAAGCACGGCCGGCTCTCCGCCCTTGATCAGGAAGCTCCCGCCGCGCTCGTAGTATGGGGCGCTGCTCTTGACGCCATCGCTAACGATTAAGCCGAGCGCATTGTAATCAGCGTCAAAGAAATTCGCGTTTATGAGTACGCTCGCATTCGGTTCCAGCGCGCGCCATTCAGACAGGGTCGCTGGAAGCCCGGCGCGGTATAGGGCGCGAAAGCGATAGTAGGCCGGATCAATGCGAATAACGATCAGTTGAGCGAGTTCGTCGTTGTTGGGCAGCAATCGGCGCCAAGCCAAGCCATCGGCGATCGCTCGCCAGACCGGAGCGGGCGTCTCCGTAGCGGCGGGCAGCGAAGCGATAGTCGGCAGCAGACCAGCCGGCTGGTCGCAGGCGAATAGCAGACAAGCGGCGGCGACCAAGACAAACGCGCGCCCGAGAATGATCTCGCTCCCTGTCAAGCTTCGTCTATCAGTCGGCGAAGATTAGGCGAGCAAATGCGCCATCGCGCCGATGCGCTCAACCGCCTCGCGCAGCTTGTTCATATCTTCCGCGAAGGAAAAACGAATGTGCGCGTCTCGGGTGATGCCGAAGGCGCTTCCCGGTACGCCGACAACGACGGCTTTCTCCAGAATGATGTTGGCTACTTCGTCGCTTGATTTTGTAGTCCTATCGACTTTGGGGAAGGCGTAGAAGGCGCCTTCGATATCCGGCGACGACATATTTGGAATGCTGTTAAACCCGCTGACTATGAAGTCGCGCCGCTCCTGATAGGCTTGGCGCATCTCCTCAACGCAATCTTGGGGTCCATTGAGCGCGGCGACGGCGGCGTGCTGCGTGAAGGTGGCGGCGGAGGTGGCGGTCTGCGAGTTGAACTTGCCGGCCGCGCCGATGACTTCCGCCGGGCCCGCCAGCCAGCCCAAGCGCCATCCGGTCATGGCGTAGGCTTTCGACATGCCATTGAGAATGACGACGCGATCGGCGATCTCGGGAATGGACGCGAGCGAAAGGGCGGGCCTGCCGTCAAAATTGAGTTTTTCGTAGATCTCGTCTGAAATGATGAACAGGTCCGCTTCCAGAGCCAGCGTGGCGACCGCTTCAATTTCTTCCGAAGAAAGCATGTGGCCCGTCGGATTGGAGGGCGAGTTGATGATGATGGCTTTGGTGCGCGGCGTTACCTGCGCGCGCAACTGCTCAAGACGCAAGCGGTAACTGTCGTCGCTGGTGGTCTCGATGGTCACCGGCATCCCGCCGATCATGGTGACGACCGACGGATAGCTGACCCAGTAGGGTGCGGGAATCAAGACTTCATCGCCGGGGTCAAGCATCGCTTTCAGCGCCAGGAAGAGCGCAAGCTTGCCGCCGGGCGTCACGATGATATCGCTCATGGGATTGAGGCGCAGGCCGCTGTCGCGCTCGCTCTTGGCGGCGATGGCTTCCAGCAGCGGGGCGATCCCTTTTGACGGCGCGGCATAGCGCGTCTCGCCATCGCGCAAGGCTTTGACAGCCGCTTCCACAATATGCGGCGGCGTGTCAAAATCGGGTTCGCCGCCGGCCAAGCCGATCACCGCATGGCCCTCAGCCGCCAGTTGCTTTGCTTTGTCATTCATCGCGATTGTCGGCGATGCGGTAAATTGCTTTGCCAGTCGCGTCGCTTTTGGCATCAGGCTCCTCGGTGATTCTCTTGAATTTGCAGGTGGTCGCGAGAAGTGTAATCGCTTTGGCTGGCGCATAAAAGGGTAAAGGAACTAGGGATCGAATGCGCCGCCGCGTTCCGCTCCAGTCAAAATGCGCGCCACTCGAGCAAGAGAGCCCGGGCGAGCTGCTGTAAAATGGGGCCTGGTTTGTCTTCCGCCGGCAGTTCGAGACGCGGTGTGTCGGGCGGACTTGACGCAATGGCGCGCCTCCAAAGAACCGGAACAATGCAAGGGTGGTCCCGCCGCCTCCAAGCGATGCGCGGCGCGGAGAACATGAATCACAATGACACATTCTGATCTGGCGTCGCAACGCGGCGAGCCGAGTTATGTCTGGCGCGCCGGGCAAGAACGGCGGCTGCAAATGATGGCGGAGTGGGCGCCGCTTCAGGGCGCGCGCGTGTTGGTCGCTGGCTGTGGCGTCGGCATGTACGCGAGCCGGATTCGCCAGCGCTTTACCGATCGCGTGACTGCTTTTGACATTGAGTTCAGCCGCGTGCGCATCGCGCGAGCGGGCATTCCTAGCGCCTTTGTTTCAGCGGGCGAAGACATCCCCTGCGCCGATTCGGCCTTTGATATCGTGCTTTCGCACGAGGTGATCGAGCATGTCCGCGATGACCGCCGCTGCCTGCGAGAAATGCTGCGCGTCACCCGCAGCGGCGGGCGTATATTGCTCTTCTGCCCCAATCGCTGGTATCCCTTCGAGACGCACGGCCACTATTGGAAGGGCGAGTATCATTTCGGCAATTCGCCGCTTATCAATTATTTGCCGCAGCCTTGGCGCGACAAGCTGGCGCCGCACGTGCGGGCGTACCGAACTCGTGACCTAAGGCGCCTGCTGGATCCCGCTGAAGGATTCATCGCGCATCACAGGCGCATCTACGGCGGTTACGACAACCTGATCGCTCGATTCGGCGCGCCGGCGTTTGTCCTGCGAAATCTGCTTTACCGATTTGAGGGCAGCCGGCTGGATACCTGGGCTCTCTCTCACTTCCTGGTGATTGAAAAGCGATAGCTAATCGCGGCGCAGGAAGGGAAGCCAGCGCCGCAGCCAACCACGGAGAATGTTGCCGCGTGTGCGATACCAGGCTTTATCGGCTGTCTCGGCGCTAGCCTTGTCGTCGCCGGGCGCCTGGCTGGTGATGCCGTAGCGTTCTCGCGTATACAAATCGCTGATTGTGCGGATCGGTTCTCGGGCGGCGGGAAGGCGGCGCTGCAGCTCTCGGCGTTTTTCCAGCGTGGTCTGCGTCTTGCCAACATGAATGCTGAGCAAGCCGATGTATCTCTCCAACCGCGCGTAGGCGCGCGACACCGGGCTGAGCCCGCCGAAGCCGCGCCATTCCCACCACCAGAAGAGCAGCAAGGCGATGATCACGACAATCAGCAAAAATAGCATGACGATCAGCGCGAGCAGAATGATCGGCTGGAGCAGGCTCAATGGGGGCGGATCGTCGGGCGAGATCGGTGGCTCCACTGTCGGCAGGATAATAGGCGTCGGCGATGGTTGTGGCGATGGCGTTGGACTGGGCCGCTCGAAGCCCTGCGGCTGCGCTTCCTGGTCCGGCAGCGCCGTCAGGCTGGCTTGCGGTGTTGGCGATGGCGTTGCTGTCGGGGTGGGCGTCGGCGTCGGACTCGCGGTGGGGTCGGGGCGCAGCGGCTCGGCGGTTTCCTGCGCCTCTTCATCTCCTTCTCGCTGGATTGGCGCTTCAGCCGCAGTCGGCTCGAAGTTGATCCAGCCGTAGCCGGGGAAGTATACTTCGACCCAAGTATGCGCTTCGCGTTCGCGCACGATGTACCGCCGTAGCTCGGCATCGTAAGCGCCCTGCGAGAAGCCAGCCGCCAGGCGCGCGGGAATGCCAAGATGACGCAGCATCACGATCATGGCGGTCGCGTAATAGGTGCAGTAACCTTCGCGCGCGTCAAAGAGCACCCATTCAACAGTATCGACCCCCAGCGGCGGCGCGCTGATCGTCTCGTTGTAGGCGATGTTTTTGCGCAGCCAGCCTTCGATCGCCTTGGCGCGATCGTAGGGATGCACGGCCGCCGCTTCGTTGACGATTTCCAGCGCCAGATTGTGAATTCGCGGATTCCTAACGCCAACGTAAAGATTGGGACCGCTAACCCAGCCGGGATAATCGGACGACGTGCGGCGCAGTTCAGGCGCCGTCGCTGTGCTGATCAGACTGCTCACAGTGTAGGATTCGCCGGGCCGCATCAACTTCAGGGGCCGAATGACCGACACGTTCATCGATCGATTGGCTGGCTTGTCCGTGTAAATCAGGTCGATGCGTCCCGTGCTGTCGATGAGCTGCGGCTGCGGCGCGGCATAATAGATGCGCGTGCTGGATGCGCCGACCGTGAATCGCTGGCGCACTGCCTGGCGGCGCGCTCCGATGACCTCGCTGTTCATCGGCAGCTCAACCGGCGCGGACCGATCGGTGATTCGCAGATCAGCCGATGGCGACCATTGGCCATCGACGTAACGTTCGTAAACGCGGGAACGCCAATAGTATCGCTGGGTAGAATCCGGCGCTTCCACCGTGAAGACAATGTCATCGCCCAAGCTGATGGCGCCGCCAAGATTGAGCAGATCGGCGCCGTAGTAATCGGTTGTGGCGGAACCCTCGCCTTCAATCGGGGCGAACAGCCGGTTCCAAACTTCCGCCGCTTGCTCAATGGGGTCGGAAGCCAGGAATCGCTGAAAGGCGTTCAGGCGCTCCTGCAGGTCGCTGCTCGGCACAGCCCAAGCGAACGCGAGAGCCAGTAAGGACAGAAATATGCCGATCGCCGCGAATTGCCGCCTGACAACGGCTGGCACACGAACGCCTCTCAAGTACCAGTCCCACTCGCGCCGGTCCAGATTTGAGCGAATGATCAATACCAATGACGTCAGCAGGAAGCAAAAGAAATAGACATCCAGCGGTTCTTTGCCGCTGAAGAAAGCCATATTTATCAGCATGACCAAGCCGGGCGGCAAGATGACGCGCCAGACCCGGTCGAGGCGAAATATGTGCCAAGCGGCGTTGAAAGCCAAGAACCAGAAAAGAATGGACACGAGCATGGTCGATACCAATTCGTCCGTGTTGACGCCGCCGCTCAGCGCATCCAGCGTCCATTCGTAGCAGCGGGTTAGGACCGCTCTGATGGCTTCATTCAAGGGGAGATTCTGATTGAAGGACGCCACAAGCAGGACCGTTAGCGCGCCATAGAGCGAGTTGACGATCAGCGCCGCGATTTCACCGAAGCGGCTGCGCGCCAGGATCCAACCGAGAAAGACGCCAATAAGCGTGGCTGGAATCAAGGTGTCCAGGTCGACCGGCCAGCCTGTGATATCGATCACGAGCATGGGCATGAACAAGAGGACGGCGACGACGATTAACGCGGCCGCATCGTCCAGCGATATCGGGCTGCGCCAGCGCGATCGGCTTCTGCGCCGGCCAGGCTTTTGGCTTGCGAGCTTGGTTACGGAGCTCATTGTTGTCTGCCGCTTTACGGATGCTCTTGAATTAGCTTATGCCAATATGTGGGGGCTGACAAGCGCAAGCGACCAGTGACGCGCCGGCGGCGCCTGCCTAGCTGGAAACCTCGCGCGGCTTTGCGCTACAATAGGGATGCCGGGTTGACCGAGGGAATCGTGGCAGGCCCTGCGCCTGTCGAGGAAAGTCCGCACTCCAAAGGGCGACGATGCCGGTTAACGGCCGGGCAGGGCAACCTGACGGCAAGTGCAACAGAGAGCA
>JAPOYS010000103.1 GCA_026706455.1 Chloroflexota bacterium
GAAAACCCGGCCGTCTTTCACCAACATCCACACCACCTCACTGCGAGACTAAACACCTAGCTGCCCGGCGCTGGCTTCGCCAAACAGACAGGCGGAGTGTAGCCCGTCCGGGCGTATCTCGCCATGCTAGTTGACCATAGGAGGTGATTATTGACGGTGCTTTACGCGGGCATAGCGGGCGCCTATGCCAAATACTGCAATTTCGTTTGAAAGACTGAGCACAATCTACTGAGGAGATGAACATGTCTTTGATTAAGAAGTTTGCGTTCTTGTTGGTATTGATGGCGCTTGTGGGCGGGCTCGCGTCCGCGCAGGAAAGCCAATTCCTGGAAGTTTGGGATCAATGGGAATTCTATGGCATGACCGCTGCGGGACCGGCGCTGGAAGTGATCCACGCAGCCTGGAATGCAGAGCACCCCAGTGTCTTCATGGACCGTTCGGTCTTCGGCGGCGGCTGGCCGATTCGCAACGCGATCGAGTTGGCTCTGACCTCTGGCGACGCGCCGGATGTCTTCTACTCTTGGCCCTCGGGCGCCGGCTTGACCGCCTACGCGCAAGAAGGCTACCTGCTCGACTTGACGCCCTACGCCGATCAGTACGGCTGGTGGGATCGCCTGCCTGATTGGGCGATTGAGCGCAATATGTGGAATGGCAAGCTCTACGCCTACCCCTGGGAGCAGGACCTCGAGTACGTCTATTACAATACGGTGATCTTCGACGAGTTGGGCTTGGATATCCCGCAGAATTGGGACGACATCCTCAATTGGTGCGCCGTCGCCAATGAGGCTGGTTACATCCCGATTTCTTTCTCGAACAGCCCCGATGGCTGGCAAGGCGCCAATATGTTCACTGATATGGTCGCGCTGACCGGCGGACGTCAGGTAGGCCTGGATGTGCTGCGCGGCACGACCAGTTGGAATCGACCCGAAGTCGTCGACGCCTTGGAACGCCTGCTCGAGATGGTCGAGGCTGATTGCTTCTCGCCCGGCTTCAACGGCAAGCACTATGGCGATTCGCTGGCTGAACTCTATACCGGGCGGGCGACTTCTGTCTGGACCGGCACCTGGGTCATCCACGACATCAGCGGCAACATGGCTGAGGGCACGTTGGATGTCTTCTACATGCCCGCCATTTACGATGACATCCCGCAAGCGACCCACATGTCAGAAGGCTCGGCTTATTACATCTGGTCGCAAGCCAGCGACCCCGATCTGGCGGCTGAATACATCGACTTCGTGACCGACCCGCGCTGGCTGCCGACCTGGATCGAAGAAGGCTTCGCCATCCCGATCCAGAAGGATCCCATCGACTGGAGCATTTACGATGTGGATCCGGTCATCAGCAAAGCCTTTCGCATCGGTCAGGAGATGCAAGATCTCAATGTCGACGCCTTCCACACCACAGTCGCGCCGAACGTTGTGCGCGCGCTGTATCAAGGCGTGCAAGGTGTCTTGGGCGGCGAGCTGAGCATTGAAGATTTCCTCAACAATATGGACGAGGAAATGGCGGTTGCGGCTGAGCTTGGCCAGGTCTGGGAACCGGGCGAGCGCATGTAATTCTGCTTTCCTCCATCCTCCATCCCCTTCCCCCCAACTTGTGGTGAGGAGCGCTTTTCATCGCGACGACCAACGAATTGGGGGGAAGCGCCGCGGAAGGACGCCGGCATGCCGCGCTTCAATATTAGACCCTACATATTTATTGCTCCGGCGCTCATTTACCTTGGCATTTGGATCTTTTATCCGATTGTCAATGCGCTGGTGCTGAGCTTCTTTGATTCGCCGACTGGGCGTTCGCGCGATTATTTTTGGGTTGGCATCGGCAATTACAGCAAGCTCTTTCAGGACGATTTATTCCTTAAGTCCCTGTATCACAACATCATTTGGGTGCTGCTGAGCATCGCCTTGCCGGTGGTATTGGGCTTGCTGCTGGCGGTCTTGCTTTCGGGCCGAGGCCGCTCGCGCTTGATGTACGCCAGCATCTATTTCATCCCGCAGACGGTGGCCGCGGTCTGCGCCGCGATCGTCTGGCGCTGGATTTACGATCCCAGCATCGGACCGCTCAATTGGTTTTTGGAGACGATTGGCTTGGAGGGCCGACCCTGGCTGGCTGACGAGTCCATCGTATTGATCGCGGTTAACATGATCGGCAGCTGGTCTTACTACGGATTCTGCGTGCTGATATTCATGGCTGGCCTGCAGAACATTAGCCCCGAACTATACGACGCGGCCAAGATCGATGGCGCCGGCGCCTTGCAGCAATTCTTCTATGTGACGATTCCACTGCTGCGCAACGCCATCATCTTTGTGCTGGTTTACACCATCATTGGCTCAATGAAATTCTTCGACTTGATTTTCGTAGCGACCAATGGCGGACCCAACGAAGCCAGCACGGTGGTTGGGCTGCGAATCTACTGGCACAGCATGCGCGAAGGGCGCTTCAACTACGCGGCCACGATGAGCACGATACTGACGATTGTCATCCTTGTGCTCAGCGTGGCCGTCATCCGGCAGATCGTTACGGAAGGCGAGGACGACTAGATGGCATACAAACGCAAGCCACGGAAAAGACGCTCCTACAATTCCGCCCGGCTGATGCAAAGTCTGATCATTCATGTTATCTTGCTGCTCTTTGTATTTATCGCTCTGTTTCCGATTTACCTGATGTTTAATGCCGCGCTCAAGACATCCCGGGAGTTGTTTCAGAGTTTCTTGACGCTGCCTACTGACCCGCAATGGCAGAACTTCGGATTCATCCTCAACGAGCAAGGTTACAAGGGCGCGCTTTACAACAGCTTGATTCTATCGACATCGTCCATGATCTTGACAACGGTCATCTCCGTCCTCGCCGGATATGGCTTCGCCGTCTATCGCTTCGTCGGCAAGCAGTGGCTCTTTCTGCTGGTTTTGACCGGGCTGATGGTGTCGGAAACATCGGTGCTCATCCCGGTCTACCAATTGCTGCAGGACCTCGGGCTACTGAACACTTACGCCGGCATGATCCTGCCGCAGGCGGCGCTCGGCTTGACATTCGGCGTATTCCTGATGACCACCTTTTTCAAAGACATCCCCCGCGCGCTGATTGACGCGGCCGTTGTTGACGGCGGCTCCGATTTGCAGGTGCTGCGCCATGTCATCATGCCTTTGGCGCGGCCTGCGATTATGTCCCTCGCATTGATCGAGTTCATGTGGGCTTGGAACAGTTTCTTCTTCCCGCTGGTGATCGCGACCAAGCAGTGGCTGATGCCGATGAGCGTGCGGATCATCGACTTCATGGGGCGCTTCACCTTCAAGTACGATATGATCGCGACGACCACCGTCATCCTCTTCACGCCCATCTTGATCCTCTATTTGATCACGCAGCGCAGTTTCCATCGCGGCATTACCTTCGGCGCGCTGAAAGACTAGTCCTGGTGAAGGAATCGACAATGTCCGACAACTACGCGCAGATTCTCGCGGGAGCGGATCGAGCGGTCGCCGAAGCCGCCGTCAAACTCACTGGCGATCCCCAGCGGCCGAGCTACCATCTGATGACCGCCGCCAACTGGATCAACGATCCCAATGGTCCGGTCTACCACAATGGCTACTGGCATATTTTCTTTCAGCACAATCCCTATCTGGCGGACTTTGGTCCCATGGGCTGGGGGCACGTTCGCAGCCCCGACCTGGTCAATTGGGAGCACTGCCCGATTGCGATCATGCCGACGCCGGGCGGCTACGATGGCGCCGGCTGCTGGTCGGGCAGCGTCGTCATTCATGAGGGCGTTCCGCACATGCTGTACTCCGGCGTCGCCGATATGACCCTGTGGAGCATTGACGACGATATCCCGCCCTCGGAGCGACAGCGCATCCCGCAGGGCTACTATCACGAATTCCTGTTGGAGATTGACCAGGAGACCCAGTGCGTCGCCACCAGCAGCGACAACTTGATGACCTGGGACAAGCATCCCGCCAATCCGGTGATTCCGGCGATACCGGAGGGTTTGGACCTCATCGGTTTCCGCGATCCCTTTTTGTGGAAAGAAGCTGACGGGCGCTGGTATATGCTGCTTGGCTCGGGCATCAAGGGGCGGGGCGGCGTGGCGCTTCTGTACCGCTCGCGCGATCTGGTCGAATGGGAGTATCTGAACCCGCTCTATATCGGCGATCCATCCGAGAGCGGCATCAATTGGGAGTGCCCCAACTTCCTCGATTTGGGCGCCAAGCACATGCTGGTCGTCTCGCCGCATGGACGGCCCGTCTATTGGCTGGGGGAGTACGCCGACCACAAGTTCGTGCCGGACGCGGCCGCTGCGCGTCTCGATTGGGGCGATGTCTTCTACGCGCCGAACAGCCTGCTTGATCCGAAGGGCCGTTGGCTGATGTGGGGTTGGGTACGGGAAGCGCGCCCGCGCGATCAATACGCGGCCGCCGGCTGGGCCTCCTGTCTGACGCTCCCGCGCGAGATTTCGCTGGCTGGGGATGGGAGCATGCGAGTCCAACCGGCTGAGGAGATGAAGCAGTTGCGAGGCGAAGCGCTGTTTGACGACGCGGTCAACCTATCGACCGGCAATCCGCATTCACTCGGTGGCGCCCAGGGCGATCGCCTGGAGATTTCCTGCCGCGCGCTTTCCACCGACTGCGAGGCGCTGGGCATTCAGTTTCGGCGCAGCCCCGATGGCGAGCAGTACGCGGAACTGGTCTACGATTTCAGAAATGGGGTCTTGCGGCTGCTGCGCGACAAATCGACGGACACGGCCGAGGTCAGCGTGGACGCCTGCGAATGTCCGCTCGAGCTGCCGGCTGGCGAGGCGCTTGATGTGACGCTATACCTCGATAAATCGGTAGTTGAGGTCTACACCAACGGCAGAGTTGCAATGACCAGTCGGATTTACCCAGCGCGCTCTGACGCCCAAGGCTTGTCGCTATATTGCGTCGGCGGCGCGGCGCGGGCGCAAGTGTCTATCTGGCCAATGAGTAGCATTTGGAGCGACACGGGTTAAACTATTGCCAGTCGTTCATCTCCAACTGGAAAGGAAAGAAACATGAAAAGTCATTTTAAGATTCTGTTGACGCTCGCCGTCCTGGTCATGGCGCTCGCGCCCGCCAGCGCCGATGCAACTTGGACGGGGACTTTTGTGCTGGGGAGTTGCTGCGAACCCAACTCGCTCGATCCAGCGGCGATGGGCATCTCGCAAACCGAAGGTTACGTCATCAACGCGATGTACGAAGGCTTGACGCAGTATTCGCGCGCCGGGGAAGTCAGGCCGCGGCTGGCGACCAGCTGGGAGATCTCCGATGACGCGCTGACCTACACGCTGACTCTGCGCGAGGGCGTGCAGTTTCACGACGGATCAGCCCTGGATTCGGAAGATGTGGTTACCTCGCTGGAGCGGCATAAAGCGCTGGGCTTGGGCAACCTGGGCTTCATTCTGGCGCCGGTGGCCAGCGTGTCCGCGCTGGATGACATGACAGTCGAGATTCAACTGAGCGCGGCCGATTTCCAGTTCTGGGCTGGCTTGCCGCATATCAAGATCCTGAGCGCCGACGCGATCGCCGCCAACGAAGTCGACGGCGATATGGCGGCCGACTTCTTCCGCGAGAACGCGGTTGGGACCGGCGCCTACGAGCTCGCCCGTTGGGATCCGGGTCGCCAGACGGAAATGACCGCCTTCGCCGACTACTGGGGTGGTTGGGAAGGTTCCCATGTCGAGACTTTCATCGCCCGCTACGGCTTGGATTTCTCCACGCGCCTGCTGCTGATGGAGGATGGCGAAGTGCATCTGATCGATTGGGCCGGCTTGTCCGATATCCGGCGCGCCGAAACAACCGATGCAATTAACTACAATTTGGGCAATCCGCTGCAGGGCTTCTATCACTTCATGAAGCAGGATGGTCCGCTGGCGGATAAGAAAGTGCGCCAAGCCTTGATGCATGCCTACCCCTACGAGGCGATGATCGAGGTGATGCAGGGCGTCGCCTTGCCGCTCAGCTCGCCGACTCTAAGCGGCACGGTCGGCCATTGCGATGTCTTTGAGCCGGTTCAGGATATGGATGCGGCGCGCGCGCTGCTGGCCGAGACGGGGTACGCTGATGGCTTCTCCCTGCGCCAGGCCTATCGCCACGCCAACGAACCGCGCCGATTCGCCGCTGTCCTCTTCCAGGAATCGCTGGCTGAATTGGGTATCGAGGTCGTATTGGACGACATCCCCTGGGGCACCTTTATCGACGCTCAGCGCAACTTCGACACCGCCTACGACATGACCAGCCACTGGCTGAATATCCCGATCCCCTATTCCGGCGAGATGCTCTTCCGGCTCAACCATTCGTCTCTGATCGATACCGGCACCGGCAACTGGGCTTGGTACAACAATCCCGCCTTTGACGCCCTGCTGGAAGAAGCGCCGACGCTGGCGCCGGGCGATCCGCGGATTGACGAACTGCTCTGCCAGGCGCAGCAGATCCTCATTGATGACGCAGTGGTGATTCCGGTGATGCTCTCGCAATACATCGATTTGACGCACTCGTCGGTCAGGGGCTATCAGTATGATCCCTACGGCTTCCCGGGCGATCTGCGCGTGCATGATATCTGGCTGGAGAATTAGCGCGGGCGGGTTCGCAAAGATGCCCCCACCCCAAACCCCTCCCCCATGAAGAGGGAGGGGCTTTTTTCGCCAATTTCGAGATTTCTAGCACCCCTTCCCTCCTTGTGGGGGAAGGGGCCGGGGGATGGGGGGTTGCGATTCGGCGCCAGGCCGCAATTATCGTACAAGCCTTACAGTATTTGCCCGTGCAGGCGACGCAGTCGAAGCGGCGCAGGAACGGACAGCTACACTTATGGGCAAGCTACTCCTCGAACGCCTGTTGACGCTCGTTCTCAAGCTATTCGGCATGGCTGTGATCTTGTTTGTCGTTACGCAAGTGCTGCCGGCCGATCCGGCGGCGGTGGCGGCCGGCACTGACGCCCGCCCGGAACAGATCGAGAAGATCCGCCAGCAACTCGGCTTGGACAAGCCCTTTCACGAGCAATTCATCACCTATATATCGGGCTTGGCGCGTGGCGACTTGGGCAAGTCGCTTTTGACGCGGCGGGCAGTCAGCGACGACTTGCGCTTGCGCTTTCCGGCGACGCTGGAGTTGGCGCTATTCTCGGGGATTGTGATCGTCATCTTTGGCGTGGGCCTGGGCATCATCGCGGCCGTAAAAGCCGGCAGCCCGCTGGATTTTCTGATCCGCGCCTTTGTCGTCATCAGCATGGGCATCCCGCCCTTTGTGCTGGCGCTGTTCTTGCAGCTTATATTCGCCAAATCGCTGGATATGTTTCCGCTGGAGGGGCGCTTGCCCACGCGCTTGGCGCCCCCGCCTTATGCAACGGGCTTGTACACGGTTGACAGTCTGCTGGCCGGTCAGTGGGATCTCTTCTGGTCAAGCTTGCGGCATCTGGCGCTGCCGGTGGCCGCGCTGGCGCTCGGCCGTCTTGCGGTTGGCGCGCGCTTCACACGAAGCGGCATGTTGGAGACGCTATCCCAACCCTTTGTGCGGACGGCGCGGGCCAAGGGCTTGCGAGAAGGACGCGTTATCATCCGCCACGCCTTTCGCAACGCCTTGATCCCGGTGGTGACGATGCTCGGCATTCAGATCGGTTTTCTCTTGAGCGGCGCCGTGCTAGTGGAGGTGGTTTTCACCTGGCCCGGGCTCGGGCGTTACGCGGTCGAATCAGTGCTCTCCTTTGACTTTTACGCCGTCATTGGCGCCGCCTTGATCATCGCCGTGATTTTTGTCGTCTCCAATACAATCGTCGATCTGCTCTATGCGCAGCTCGATCCGCGCATCAAACACAGATGACTGGAAGGTCAGGGCGCAGCGCCGCATGAGTTTTGAGTTGGGCTTCGACATTGGCGGCACCTTCACCGATTACGCGCTCTTGAATAGGGCGAGCGGCGAATTGGAGATATTCAAGACGCTGACCACGGCGGACGAGCCCGAAGTTGGCGCGCTGGCTGGCTTGGACCAGTTTCTGGCGGGTCTCGGGTTGCGGCATGAGCAATTGCTCAATATCTTCCATGGCACGACTTTGGTCGCCAATACGCTCATTGAGCAAAAAGGCGCGCGGGTCGGCTTGCTTACGACGGCGGGCTTCCGCGATATCCTCGAGATGCGCAGCGAGCAGCGCTATGCGATCTATGATCTCTTTCTTGAATATCCGCCGCCGCTTAGCCCGCGTTATCTGCGGCGCGGCATCAGGGAACGCGTGGACCGCGACGGCAACATCCTGACGCCAGTATGCGACGAAGATGTGCTGGGCGCGCTGGCGGACTTCAAGCGAGCGGGCGTCGAAGCCATTACCATCGCCTGTTTGCATTCGTATCGAAACCCGGTCAACGAGCGGCGGATCGCCGAGCTGGTCAAGGCGGCTTTGCCCGACATTGCCTTGACCTTGTCCAGCGATGTCGCGCCCGAGATTCGCGAATACGAGCGGACCTCGACTACAGCCGCGAACGCCTACGTCCTGCCGCTGATGTCTCGCTATTTGGAGCGGCTGGACGCGCGATTGGCTTCGGCTGGCTTCGGCGGCAACTTTTATCTGATGCTGTCTTCCGGGGCGACGGCGCTGGCGGCCTCCGCCCGCGCGCAGCCGATTCGCCTGGTGGAGTCCGGACCAGCGGCTGGAGCGCTGGCCGCCGCCCATTATGGCGCCTTGGCGGGCCAAAAAGATCTAATCTCCTTCGACATGGGCGGGACGACCGCGAAGGTGGCGCTGATCCAGGATGGCGCGCCGGCGGTCGCTTCCAATCTGGAGGTCGCCCGCGTCCATCGTTTCACCAAGGGCAGCGGTTATCCTCTGCAATTTCCCACGGTCGATATTCTTGAGAGCGGCGCCGGCGGCGGCAGCATCGCCTGGGTCGACCAGCTCGGCTTGCTCAAGGTCGGTCCGCAGAGCGCCGGCTCAAACCCGGGACCGGCCTGCTATGGCTTCGGCGGCGCGCAGCCGACGGTGACCGATGCCGACCTGGTGCTGGGCTACCTGAATGCGGATTACTTTCTGGGCGGCGCCATGCGGCTGGATCAAGAAGCGGCGCGGCGAGCATTGACGCCGCTGGCGAGGACTTTCGACTGGTCGATCGTCCAGACGGCGGCCGCCATCCATCAGTTGGTGAACGAGAACATGGCCGCCTCGGCGCGCATTCACATCCTGGAGGGGGCGCGTGACCCGCGCGACTTCGCCATGCTCTGTTTTGGCGGCGCGGGACCAGCGCATGCGGCCGGCGTCGCCAGCATCCTGGGCAACAAGGAAGTGATCGTAGCGCCAGGCGCCGGCGTCGCCTCCGCCATCGGCTTGCTTATCGCGCCGATCGCCTTCGATTATTCACGATCCTTGCCAACGACGCTGGCGGCGGCGAACTGGAACGAAGTGGGCGATTTGTACGCCGAGATGGAAGCGGGCGGGCGCCGGATGCTGCGCGCGGCCGGCGTCGCCGAATCGGCGATGCGAATCGAGCGCAGCGTCGATGGGCGCTTCCAGGGTCAGCTGCACGAGATTCAAGTGCCGCTGCCCGATAGGCTGGAGGCCATGGATCTGGACGGATTCGTCCGCCGCTTCAACGCCCGCTACCGCGAACTCTATCATTATGTGCCCGATCACACGCCGATCGAACTGCTGACTTGGCGCGTCCGCGTATCGGGCTTGCGCGTGCCGCTGACTCCCGCGCGACTGCCCGAATCCAGCGCCGACCCGTCGGGAGCCTGTAAAGGAGAGCGCCTCGCCTATTTCGTCGAGCTTTCCGATTTCGTCACGACGCCGGTCTACGATCGTTATCGTTTAGGCGCCGGCATGCAATTTTGCGGTCCCGCCATCGTAGAAGAGCGCGAGTCGACGATCGTCGTGCCGCCGGGGATGCGGGCGCGCGTAGACGCCTACGGCAACGCGCATCTTCGCTGGCGGCGACCGGATGACAGCGGAGGCTGATGAGATGCGCATACTCTGGATCGACCCAATCGTTGAAGACAAGCCGTACGTGAGCGCGCTGCGTAAAGCGCTGGAAGCGTCGCGGCGGCCCGAGACCCAAGTGGAAATTATGTCGCTGCCGGCTGGAGGCGCGCCGCGCCATCTGCGTTATCATGCCTACGAAGCCTTGGTCGTCGGCGAAATCGTAAGGACCGTATATCGCCATGCCAGCGAATATGACGGTTTCATCATCGGCTGCTTTTATGACCTGGCCTTGCGTGAAGCGCGCGAGGTATCAGGCAAAGCCATCGTCACGGCGCCCTGCGAAGCTTCAGTCGCGATCGCGGCGCAATTGGGCAATACCTTCTCGCTGCTGGTCGGCGCCGACAAGGCGATCCCCAAGATGCGCGCGAACATCCGCGCCTATGGCTTCGAGCATCGCCTGATGTCCATGCGGCCCCTGAATATGGCGGTGCTCGAGTTTCAGTCGCAGCCGGAGCGGACGCTGGAAACCATGCTGCGCGAAGGCAAGAAGGCGGTCGAGGAAGACCGCGCGGAAGTGATTGTCCTGGGCTGCAGCGCCGAGGTTGGCTTCCATCGGACGCTGCAAGCGGATTTGGGCGTCCCCGTCATCGACTCGGCCTTGGCGCCCTTCAAATACGCTGAACTCCTGGCGGAGACGGCTGAGCGCTTCGGCTGGCATCCAAGCCGCCGCTGGGGCAGCGAGCCGCCGCCGCCGCATGAGGTCGACGAATGGAGCTTGTTCTGATGGAAGGACGGCGCTGATGGCAGAGACGACTTTCGATCCGCTCACGTTGGAGATACTCTGGCAGCGACTGATAGCCGTTGCCGATCAAATGTCGACCACGTTGGCGCGCACGGCTTTCTCAACCACGATCACCGCTTCCAACGACTACGGCTGTGTGCTCATCGACGCCGAGGCGCAGTGTATCGCGCACGCGCAGCGCAGCCTGCCAATTTTCAATCGGACGATGCCTTATACCACCGGCCTGACACTGGAGCGCTTTAGGCGCGAAGGCATCCGCCCGGGCGATGTTTTCATCTCGAATGACCCCTGGGAGAATGCGGGCCACAACCCCGATATCACGCTGATAACGCCGTTCTTCAAGGAAGGCGCGCTCTTGGGCTTTGCCGCCAGCATTGCCCACCATGCTGATGTCGGCGGTGCGGTCGATACCAACCAGGTGCGCGACAGTTTCGAAGAGGGGCTGCTCATTCCGCTCGTCAAGCTCTATCGCGGGGGCGAGATCAATCAGACCGTTCTCGAATTCGTCGGTGCCAACGTGCGCCTGCCGACAGCCGTCATCGGCGATATTCACGCGCAGGTCGCCGCCAACCAGACGGGCGCCGAGCGCTGTCTGGCGCTGCTGGACGAATACAATCTGCCTGACTTGCGCGCGCTGTCAGCCGAGATTCAGCGCCGCTCGGAGATGGCGATGCGCGCGGCGATCGCCTCGCTGCCCGATGGCCTCTATCGCTCGACGGTAGTGGTTGATGAGCTGGATCAGCCTTTGCAGCTTGCTTGCGCGCTGGAAGTGCGCGACGATGAAATCTTCATTGACTTCAGTGGGACCTCCCCCCAGCAGCCGCGCGGCGCCATCAACGTCACCTTCACCTTCACGCATGGGCAGATCGCGTACGCGCTGAAAGCGACCTTGCTGCCCGATGTCCCGGGCAATGACGGCTGCTACCGCCCGATCCACGCCAGCGCTCCGCCCGGCTGCATCCTGAACGCGCAGCGCCCGGCCTCCGTCAGCCAACGCCATCGCATCGGCGCGCATATATTCGGCGCGGTGATTCAAGCCTTGGCCGACGTGCTGCCGGAGCGCGTGATAGCCGGCTCCGGTTTCCTCGTCAGCACCCGCGTATTCGCCAGCGCCGCCGATGGCGCCAGCAGCCACTCCTATCTGTTCAGCGCCGGCGGCATGGGCGCGAACGCGCGCGCCAGCGGCATATCGACTGTGCAGGTGCCAGCGCTCGCGGGTGCCGTGCCGGTCGAGCTCTTCGAGATCACAGTGCCGATTCTGACGCGCTGCCGCGAGTTCATTCCTGATTCCGGCGGCGCCGGCAAACACCGCGGCGGGCTGGCGCAGCGCTTGGAGCTGCAGATCTTGCCCGGCTTTGCGGGCTCCGCAATCGTTTCGGTGCACGCGGCTGGACAAAATGTGCCGCCCTTCGGCTTGCGCGGCGGACTGGGCGGCGCGCCCGCGGAAATCTTGCGCGATGGCGTCGTCTTGAGCCGCGCTGAGAAAGTCCAGCAGGCCAGCGCTCTGCTACTGGAAGACGCCGAGGCGAGCGTCGGCTTCCAGACGGCGGCCGGCGGCGGCTACGGAAAGCCGCGCGAGCGCGCTATCGAAAGCGTCCAGCGCGACGCGCGCGACGGACTGATTTCATTGGAGCAGGCGGCCTCGGTGTATGGAGTCATTCTCGATAAGGAGTCGCTGCAGCCTGACATCGCCGCGACCGTGGCGAAACGCGATGAACTATAGCGCCAAGCGCTGGCAGGCGAGGGTCTGGTGAGTGTCCGATTTAGCGGGATGAAGTGGATCGGGCTGGGAGCGCGGAATCCCGGTCTGCTCGCCGGCTTTCTGCTCCTGCTGCCTTTCCTCCTCTTTGCGCTGCTGCCGGAAGTCTTCGCCACGCACGACCCCGTCAAGACATCCATTCGCGAGTTGTATACGCCGCCTGGCGCCGATCATTTCTTCGGAACGGATGAACTGGGGCGCGATGTCTACAGCCGCGTCGTGCATGGCGCGCGCATTTCCTTGGCGTCGGCTTCGCTGATCATCGGCATCGCCTGCCTGATCGGCGTCGTGCTCGGAACCATCGCTGGTTATTGGGGCGGCTTTAGCGACCGCGTCATCATGACGCTGGTGGACCTGGTGCTGGCTTTTCCCAGTTTGATCCTGGCGCTGGCGGTCAGCGCGGCGCTGGGATCAGGATTGCGCAGCGCCATCATCGCGGCGGCGGCCGTCTGGTGGCCAGTGTACGCGCGGCTGCTGCGCGGCATTACCTTGCAGTTGGCTGAAATGGAGTACGTAACAGCCGCGCGGGCGCTGGGCGCGTCGGCGCCGACAATCATCCGCCGCCACATCCTGCCCAACGCGGTCTACGCCGTCATCGTGCGCATCAGCATTGACTTGGGCTTGGCGGTGCTGCTGCTGGCCAGCCTGAGCTTCATCGGTCTGGGCGCGAGCGCGCCGACGCCGGAATGGGGCGCGATGGTGGCTTGGGGCCGGCTTTACTTCTTGACCGAGTGGTGGATCGGCGGCTTCCCGGCGCTGGCGATCACGCTGGTCGTCGTCGCTATTACCATGCTGGGCGATGGCTTGAATGACCTGAGGGTAATCCGCTAGAGGCGGCGGCGCCTACGCGCGACATTGGAACGAGAGAGTATCCTGATGACAACTGACGCGCGACTTGACAAACTGAACGCAATCATGCGGGCTGCGAGCCTCGACATGATCGCGCTGATACCTGGGCCCAACCACCGCTACCTGACCGGCGCGGAGCATTACGTGCTGGAGCGGCCCATCGTCACCTTCTATCCGCTGGATCAAAAGCCCGTCGCGGTCATCCCCGAGTTGGAGATTCCCTTATTCAAGCGTCACCCGGCGCCGGCCGAGCTCATTTCCTACACCGATGCCGAGGGCTACGAAGGCGCGTTCCGTTCCGCGATGGAGCGAGTCGGCGCTCGTGGCAAGATCATCGGCGTCGAAGGGCTGTTCATGCGCTTTTTCGAGGGCGAGGCCATCCGGCAATGCGCGCCGGCGGCGACCGTCGTTGACGCGACGACGCCCTTAGCCGAGCTGCGCCTGCGCAAGGACGCCGACGAGATCGCCTCGCTGCGGCGCGCCATCGAGATATCGGAGCGGTCGCTGCAGGCGATGTTTGACGAGGTCCGGGTCGGCATGAGCGAGATCAAGGCGGCCGCGATCCTGGAAGACAACATCAGAGCGCTTGGCGGCGGCGGCTTGTCCTTCGGCACGATCCTGCATGCCGGCGGCAATACGGCGTTGCCGCATTCGGGTCCGCTGGATTATCGCATACAGCATGGCGATCCGCTGATTGTCGATTTCGGCGCTACTTACAATGGATACTGCGCCGATATTACGCGTACGGTATTTGTCGGCGAAGCCAGCGACGAGCAGCGCGCATTCTACGAAGTCGTGCGCAAAGCGAACGAAGCCGGTCGGGGCGCGGCTCGACCGGGCCTCACCTGCGAAGCGGTTGATATGGCGGCGCGGCAAGTCTTTATCGACGCCGGCTACGAGCATCTGATCCGTCACCGGACCGGGCATGGCTTGGGCTTGGAAGCGCATGAAGCGCCCTATATTGTGCTGGGCAATCAGCGCGCGCTGGAGCCGGGCATGGTCTTCACGATTGAGCCGGGCATCTATCGCATGGGCGAAATCGGCGTGCGCATCGAGGATAATATGCTGATCACGCAAGACGGCGCCGAGAGCCTGACTAGCTTCTCGCGCGAACTATTGATCGTCTAAGCGAGGCGGGCAGCGCATATTTTCAGTAACACCAAGAAAGTAATGAGAATGATTACAGCATCAAAGAAATCGCCAAAATAATCGAATCTTCGTAGGGGCGAGCCGGTGGCTCGCCCGCTCCTGTCATAGAGTTCTAGTGAGCCTTCGCAGGACTAACTTGGAACTACTTCTGGCAATAGACTGGATGGGAGATGGAAAAATGAAAACCGAACTGACACAAGAACAGATCGACTTTTATCAGGAAAACGGCTATATCGTCATCGAGGACTTTTTGACGCCGGAGGAGCTGGAGACCTGGCGGCGGCAGGTTGACGACGCGGTGGCGCAGCGCGACGGCCGCGTTACGGTCGGCGGTCCGCGGTCGGCCGATCGCGTCAAGGACGAGGCGAGCCGCCACTACGACAAGGTCTTTGTTCAGCGGATGAATCTGTGGACTGATCACGAGGGCATGCGCAGGCTGATGTTCGACCCGCGCTTGGGCAAGATGGTCAGTGAGTTGGCGGGCGTCGACGGCATGCGCATCTGGCACGACCAAGCTTTGATCAAGCAGCCATGGGCCAACCCGACCGGCTGGCATTTGGACAACCCCTATTGGTCCTATTCATCGCGCGACGCGATCACCATCTGGGTGGCGCTGGACGACGCCACGCGCGATAACGGCTGCCTCTACTTTCTGCCCGGCGCGCATAAGACGGCGAATTTTGACGGCGCGACCATCGGCATCAACATCAGCGATCTATTCGAGATATACCCGCAGTGGGCGGAGATTCAGTCAGCGGCGGCGCCGATGAAGGCTGGCTCCTGCTCCTTCCACAATGGTTTGATGCCCCATGCGGCCGGCGCGAATATGACGCCGGGCTGGCGGCGGGCCATGACCTGCGGCTATATGCCGGATGGCAGCACATTCAACGGCATTCAAAATATCCTGCCGCAAGCTTATTTTGAGTCGCTGGCAATCGGCGATGCGCTGGACGATGATGCCTGCAACCCGCTGATCTGGCATAAGTCAAAGCCATACGGGACCATGTGAAATCTGGCCAGCGGATCATTGGCTTGGAACCGACGAAAATTCGCAAAGTTTACAGAATACGCTACAATTTCCGCAGAGGCTAAATAGCTTGAGAGAGTGACTATAATGATGTCAGAACTAAAGGAATTTCGCGTCTCCAATGACGCCATGCGTCACCCGGAAGAATTGCAGCGCCGCCTTGCTGGCGAGGGTTATCTGTTCTTCAAGCGGCTGGTGGATCCCGACAAGCTCTGGGAGCTGCGCCGCGAGATGATGAGCATGATTCAGCAGGTCGGCTGGCTGGTCACCGATACCGACCCGATGGACGGCATCGCCAATCTCGACATGCGCTATACGGAAGGCGACAACGAATACAGCGCTGGCTACGCCGAAGTCTACAAGATAGAGAACTTTCATCGCTCGGCGCATTGGCTCGAGTACCTGGAAATTGTCGAGAAGATGGTTGGCGCGCCGATCATGCCGCATCCGCAGAAGATCGCGCGCATCTGGTTCCCCAAATACACCGAGCACACGACGCCGAAACATCAAGACTTCGTGCACTTCCAGGGCAGCTACGACAACATCACTTGCTGGGCGCCCATCGGGGATTGCCCGATTGAGCTGGGCGGCTTGGCGGTGATTCCCGAATCGCATAAGGTCAATCGTGTGCTTGATCACCACTTTTCGCTCGGCGCCGGGGGTTTGATCGTCGACGAAACCGAGCATGAAGAAATCAACCCCGTTTGGCATACGACCAATTACGAAGCCGGCGACGCGCTCTTCTTCCCGGCGCTGACGATCCATCAGGCGCTTCCAAACCATACCGAAGACAAGCTGCGCCTTTCGTTGGACAATCGCTATATGCTCGTTGGCGATAATGTCGCCGAGCACATGCTCAATCCGCATGGACCGAGCAAACTCACTTGGGACGACATCTACTCGCATTGGCAGCATGAGGACCTCAAGTATTACTGGAAGGATTTCGAGAATCCGGTTGTCGAGCGCGACTTGAGCTTCGGCGACAAAGCCCGCGTGGAAGTGATTGAACTGGCGCGCGCCGGGGACGAACATGCCATTTATGCGCTGACGCGGGGCGCCAAAAACAGCCCCGATACGGTAACGCCGGAAGTTTGGACTGTCCTGGACGAGCTCGGCGTCAAAGTTTAGCGACGGCGCCTTTGGCCGAGAATATATTGGCAGGTCAACTATGACGTATCCTGAATTGTCGAAAGTTCGGCAGACGTTGCGCGTCGATTGGTATCGCTGCAAGACGCGCCCGGGCTTGCTGCGCGAGATGTCGCGGCGCAGCGACGCCCAGGGTTGGTTTCAGGCTGGCGGGCACCTCGCGCTATTCATCTTCACTGGCTCGCTGGTCTTTTATTTTTGGTCCCAGGGACTCTGGCTGGCCATGCTTCTGGCGCTGTTCTGTCATGGCACAGTGACATCGTTTTTCCGCGGCGTCGCGCCGCATGAGCTGGGGCATGGCACGGTCTTCAAGACGAAATGGCTGAACAAGTTCTTCATGTACCTTTTCAGCTTGATCGGCTGGTGGGATCACTTTGATTACGCCAGCAGCCATACCTACCACCATCGCTACACCTTGCATCCGGAAGGCGACCGCGAGGTGCTGCTGCCGATTGAGCCGTCCTTGGCTTCGACATTCATGCTGCAGATGTTCACGATCAATCTTCTGACGCCGCCCGGCCGCAGCATCCACCGCGGCGGATTGATTTCCACGCTGATTATGACGGCGCTGGGCGCGGTCGGTCGCTTGCCGCCGGAGAAAGAATGGCTGCGGGCGCTGCATCTCGACCAACCGGAAGAGCATCACAACTCGATTTTGTGGTCGCGCAGTTTGCTGCTTTTCCACGGGTCGGTCCTGGTCATCGCCAGCGCCAGCGGCTTGTGGGTCCTGCCGCTGATATTCTCGATTGCGGTCTTCATCGGTAATTGGCTGGGTTATTTCGTGGGCTTGCCACAGCATTGCGGCTTGCGCGACCACACCAGCGACTTCCGCAAGAATACGCGCTCGATGAAGCTCAATCCGCTCTTCGATTTTCTATACTGGCGCATGGGCTGGCATATCGAGCATCACATGTTCGCCGGCGTGCCCTGTTATAACCTGGCAAAGATTCATAGGGAAGTCGCCCATGACATGCCCGAACCGCGCACGCTGATCGGCGCCTGGAAGGAAATGCGCGAGACCTGGCGGCGGCAGAAGATCGATCCCGACTATCAGTTCGATACTCCGTTGCCGCCGACGGCGATGCACGCGCGCGAAGATGCGCCCGACGCCGGGCTGGAAGCATCCATCGGCGAGTTGGCGCCAGCGGGCTTGCAGGAGCGTCCGTGATCCAAGCTGCGGCAGGAGAGCGGCGGAAAACTGTTTACAAGTAAGGAAGACCTGTAAACAACCGCGCCCTTTCTTTGCGCCAGGCATGCCTGGAATCAGGATGTCGAGATTACCTTGCGGAATAGACGCGATTGTGAAACTATTCTCTAGTTTGAATCGATGGGACTGCTTTTTCATTTGTTGCAGCGCCAAGGATGTGTTATGTTGACCAGTGGCGCCGGTTCGCTCAACTGCGTGATTTTAGGAGCGCAACTTTGCGTCTGACTTGTCTGAGACAGAAAGGAGGTGGCTATTCAAGAATGAATGTCCGGAAATACCTCACAGGTGAATAGGCTTGTTAAGGAGGAAACATGAGCGCAGAAAAGAAGATGAGTCGCCGTGATCTGCTCAAGCTGGCGGGCGCGGGCAGCGCTGGCTTGGTCATGAGCGGCTTGCCGGTCACTGTGGTCGCGCAGGATATGGTGACCATCAAAGTGCAGACGGCTGGTCTAGGCGATAATTCGCTGCAACCGGTGGCCGATATTCAGATGGCGCGCAACCCCAATGTGAATGTCGAGTGGGTCGTGCTGACGGGCATTGATCACGAAGAGGTGGCCGCCAAGATTCTCGCCCTGGTCGCTGCTGGCGAGTCGATTGATGTCGGTTACGCCGCGACTGAAGCTTGCCAGCTCTTCGCCGGTCAAGGCTTGGCCGCGCCGCTGGATGACCGTATCACAAGCGACCCCGATCAGGACTTCTGGACCGATTTCTTCTCCGATGTCCACCCCTCGTTGGTCGAGGCGATGATGTACGAGGGCAGCTTGTATGAGCCGCCGCGCGACTTCAACGCCGCCAATATGTATTTCAACACCAACGTTCTCGCCGACAACGGCTTCGATGTGCCGGGTCCCGATTGGACCAAGGACGACTTCCTCGAGATCGCCCGCGGCACGACCAAGAAGAACGACGCCGGCACGACCGACGTCTTCGGTTATGGCTGGACGAACCGCCTTTGGGGCAGTTGGATGCCTTGGATCTTTGTCGCCGGCGGCAACCTCTATACTGAGGAACGCGCGCCCGGTGGCGAGTGGGTTTGGGACGGCTACTACGAGGGTGATATGGCGGCCGAGGGACGTGGCGGCGGTCTTCGCTGGCAAACGCCAATCGCCAATTCGCCCGAAGTTGTCGAGGCGCTGCAACTGGTCGTCGACCTCTGGAAAGAAGGCGTCACGCCCGATATCGGCATGGGCACGGGTCAGACGCTCACCGGCTTCTATGCCACGGGCAAACTCACGATGACGCCGGCGGGCGGATTCTGGGCTGGTCGCCTGGCGAACGAAGGCATGGAAAAGGGTGACTTTGACGTGCAGCTCTGGCCTGCCTGGCGCAACCAGAAGCATCAGTTCGGCACCGGCGGCCACTGGCTGAGCAACACGTCGAATGCGCCTGACGAAGCTTGGGACTTCATGAAGATCGAAGTCAGCCACGAAGGCTTCCAGAGCAGCATCTTCTTCAACCCGGTGATCATCACCACGCCGGCGCGCCGCTCTTACAGCCAGCGTGACGCCTACGAGACGACCGGACCAGCCAACAGCGATGTCTTCTACGATACGCTGGACGAGCATCCGTCGACCGCGCCGATTCCCGCGCCGCCCTGGTCGAACCCGATGACCACCATCTTCACCACCTATACCGGTTTCGCGACCTCCGGCGAGATGGAACCGCAGCAAGCGCTTGATGAAATGCAAGCCGAGCTGGAATCGCTGACCAATCGTGAAGGCCGGAAATACTACCAAGAGTAAGCGCGCAACTGCGAACTGTAGAGCCAGTACTGACGGTATTGGCTCTACGCATTTGTCAAACTGAGGCCTGCGTATGACATCTCCTAATACGACAGCCGAGTTCAGAGGCGGCATCTGGCATTGGCTGATGCAAGATACGATGGACGGGCTGCGGCGTCGGCGCGCTCTCCTCGGCTATCTGTTCTTATTGCCGACATTGCTCGGCATCTTCATTTTCACCGCAGGACCGGTTTTCGTTTCTTTCGGCCTCAGTCTGTTTCAGTGGAATATCTTCAAGCCGCCGGACTATATTGGCTTGGAGAACTTTGAGCGGCTGCTGGAAGACCGGCGCGTCATCATCGGTTTGATCAATACGCTAAAGTTCACCGTGCTGGCGGTGACCAGCCAGGTGACCATCGGTCTGATCCTGGCGCTGGCCGTGCATCGCATCAACCGGATCTGGCTGCGCTATTATTTCCGCACGGCTTTTTTCTTGCCCCTGCTGATGTCAGGCGCGTCGGTGGCCGTATTCATGGGCTATATCTTTCATAAAGAATTTGGACCGCTGAACTATTATTTGACGCTGCTGGGCATACCGCAGATTCCCTGGTTGACTTCTTCCGACCTGGTGATGATTTCCATCGCGATTATCTCCGCCTGGCGCAATATGGGCTTCACCTTCTTGATTTTCCTGGGCGGGCTTTCCAACCTCTCACAGGAGGTGCTGGACGCGGCTGATGTGGACGGCGCGCAGGGCTTGCGCCGCTTATGGTCGGTGACGATTCCGCTGCTGAGCCCGCAGATTCTATTTGCGACCGTCACCGGCGTCATTGGCGCGTTGCAGGTCTTCGACGAGCCCTACATCATGACGCGCGGCGGACCAGGCAATGCCAGCCGGACGCTGGTCATGGTGATGTACGAGCACGCCTTTAAGCACATTGAGTTTGGCTACGGCTCGGCCATCGCGATTGTCGTCTTTCTGATGATCCTGGTCATGGCGATTGTGCAGATGTGGCTCTGGCGCAACCGGGTCTTCTACCAGTAGGCGGGCAGGGGAGCGGAACGATGTCGACCAATGTGACGCGCATGCCCGGGGATGTTTCGGCTGCCGAGCACCGCAAGCAGGTGATTTCTCATCAGTTGGGCCGCTGGATTCCGCTTATAATTCTCGCCATCATGAGCGGCGTCGTGCTGGCGCCAATCATGTGGACGATTTCGACGTCTCTGCGCACCGGCGTTGACTCCTTCACCGTGCCGCCGAAATGGCTGCCGACGGATTTCGCCTGGGAAAACTACGTTCAGGTTTTCGAGACCGTGCCCTTCGCGCGGCAGATCCTAAACAGCACGATCATCACCTGGGGCACCGTTCTCGGTCAACTCATCACCGCGTCGCTGGCTGGCTACGCCTTCGCCCGGCTTGAGTTTAAGGGGCGCGACCTGCTCTTCTGGGTCGTGCTGGCGACGATGATGATACCGATACAGGCGACTGTGATACCGGTGTTCATACTCGTACGCAGCCTGGGCTTGTTTGATACGGTCTGGTCGCTGATTCTGCCGGCGACGCCGACGGCTTTCGGCGCTTTTTTGCTGCGGCAGTATTACTTGACCATTCCTATTGAACTGGAGGAGTCGGCGCTGATCGACGGCGCCAATCAGTGGCAGCTCTTTTATCGCGTTTACCTGCCGTTGGTCAAGCCGGGTTTGGCTGTGCTGGCTATCCTCAGTTTCAATTTCCACTGGAACGAATTCTTCCGTCCGCTGATATTCCTGCAGCACGAGAATTACCCGATTACCATCGGCATCTTTCAACTGCAGGGTTATATGATGACCGGCAGCATTTCCGTGGTGCTGGCGGGCGTGGTCGTCTCCTTGGTTCCCGTCATCATCATCTTTCTCTTCGGTCAGCGTTATCTGATCGAAGGCATCATGCGCGGCGCGATCAAGGGATAGAACAAACTTGTCACTTCAATACAGCGGCTGTGCATGAGCGTCTTTTATAAACCAGCGGACGGCTTCGTCGGCGATGTCATTCCCTTCTATTGGGAAGGCGTCTACCATGCCTTCTATTTGAAAGCGCCGCTGCCGCCGCTGCGCGATGGCGCCAATCACACGCCTTACGCCCACCTGGCCTCGCGCGATCTCGTCCATTGGGAGGAATTGCCGCTGGCCATTGAGCCGGGTCCGCCAGGCGCGCCCGATTCGGTCAGCTGTTTCACCGGCGCCCTCATCGAGCGGGACGGGATCTTCTACTTGTTCTATACTGGCTTCCGCGGCGAAGGTAAGCCGCAGTCCGTTTGCCTGGCTACGAGCGCCGATCTTATCCATTGGGAGAAGGACCCGCGCAATCCGATCATCGAGGCCGATTCGCGCTGGTATGAAACAGTCGATTGGCGCGACCCGTATCCATTCTGGAACGAAGAAGCGGGCGAATACTGGATGCTGCTGGCGGCGCGCGAGCAGGACGGACCCGCCAATCGGCGCGGCTGCATCGCTCTGATGACCTCGCCCGACCTGGAGACATGGGAAGTGAAGCCTCCCTTTTGGTCGCCGCGGCTCTATTACACGCACGAATGCCCGGATCTATTTCGTTGGGGCGGCTATTGGGTTCTGGTCTATTCGACCTTCAGCGAGCGCAACGTAACCCATTACCGGCTGAGCAAGTCCCTGGCTGGACCCTGGCTGGCGCCTGAGAACGATACATTTGACGGGCGCGCTTTTTATGCCGCCAAGACGGCCGGCGCCAGCAATAGTGAGCGGCGTTATGTCTTTGGCTGGAACCCCACGCGCGAGGACGAGTGCGACGAAGGGCGCTGGCAGTGGGCCGGCCACCTAATTGTGCATGAGTTGCGCGAATTGACCGCCGACGGGATCAGGGTCGCGCCGCCGGACGGGCTAAGCAAACTGTTCGCGCAAAATTGCGAGCTGCATTTCAAATCTGAGATAGGTGATTGGCGCGCCGATTCGAGCGTTTACGCGGCCGAAGCCGTCGACAGTTTCGCCGCCTGCACACTCGGCGCGCTGCCAGCATCGGCTTTGATCGAAGCGCGAATCACGGCGCAGGCTGGCACGCGCGGTTGCGGCTTGCTGCTGCGCTGCGCCGCCGATTTGGAACGCTACTATCAGATTCGCTGGGAGCCGGGCCGCGGACGGGTGGTGGTCGATCGTTGGCCCCGTCCCGGCGATGAGCCCTTCATGCTGGAACGCGCGATTCCCGGCGCGCGCCACGAGCAATTGCGACTTCAAGTCTTCGTCGATGGCTCGGTTCTGGTCGTCTACATCAATGACGCGCTCGCCTTGAACTGCCGCATGTATGACCACGCGGTGGGTCAATTGGGGCTCTTTGTCTCGGAAGGCGGCGCCGCTTTCGATCATATAACGCTGCGAACGCTGCCGCCGTAGCAAATTACCGATGAGCGAAGAAAAGTCCTTCCCCAGCCGCAAGACCTACTCGCCGAGCGTCGTATTTCAGCCGCAGGCGCAGCGCAATATAGGAGCTGGCATTCACAAGCTGGTCGCCGCCATCCGCCCGACCTTGGGGCCGACCCCGCGCACGGTGGCGATGACTCGCCTTGATGACGTCAGGAAGAGGCCCGAAGTCCTCGATAGCGGCGGAATCATCGCGCGCAAAGTCATTGAGATGGGGCGGCGCGATGAAGACGCGGGGGCGATGCTGGCGCGCGCGCTAATCTGTAGGCAGCATGATCAAATGGGCGACGGCAGCGCCACCGCCGCCGTCCTGCTGCAGGCGATTTATACGCAAGGCGTCCATTACCTGGCCGCCGGCGGCAACGCGATGCGCCTGCGTCATTTTCTGGAGCGCGCGCTGGCAGCCGCCCTTGAAGCCATGGACGAATTGACGGCGCCGGTGTCCGGCAAAGAGGCGCTCGCGCGGGTCGCCGAGTCGATCTGTCACGATCCGCCGCTAGCCAAGCTCTTGGGCGAGATCTTTGACATCATCGGCGCCGATGGCCAGTTGGACATCCGCAAGGATCATAGCCGCAGCCTGCGCCGCGAGTATATTGAAGGCATGTTCTGGAACAGCGGCTTGTTCTCCCGCGAAATGATCGCCGATCAGAAAGCGCTGCAGACGGTATACGAAGAGCCGGCTATCGTGATCGCCGACTTCAAAGTCGATGATCCGCGCCACGTCATGCCCATGCTGGAGCTCGCCGTCGACGAGAAGATTGAGAAGCTGATGTTCATCGCGGGCGATCTTTCCGATAATGCGATAGCGGGCTTGCTGATGGCGAATGGCAAACTGAAGAACTTCCAGGTGATGGCGATTCGCGGACCCGGCATGAACCCGGATGATCGACAGACTGCGATTGAGGACTTGGCCGTCATCACCGGCGCCGTCCCGCTGCTAAAAGTAGCGGGCGATACGCTCAAGGATATCGGACGGGCGAATATCGGCGGGGCGCGGCGGGCATGGGCGAGCCCGCATAATTTTGGCATCATCGGCGGCAAGGGCAATGCGCGGCGGCTGCGGCGGCACGTCAACGACCTGCAAGCGCAGTATCAGCGCTTGGACGACCAGGATGCGCGCGGCGCGCTCCAAGCGCGTATCGGCAAGCTGATGGGCGGGTCGGCCACATTATGGATCGGGGGCCTCTCGGAGACGGAGATTGAAGCGCGCAAGTCCAGCGCGGAAGCGACCGCCAATGCCATGCGCACGGCCGTCCAGAGCGGCGTCGTGCCCGGCGGCGGCGTGGCTTATCTGCGTTGCCGCCGGCGACTGGTAGGCAGGTTGAACAGCTCGGCCGACGCCGATGAACGCGCCGCCTATCGTATCCTGCATGATGCGCTAGCGGAACCGGCGCGCGCGATCTATGAAAACGCCGGCTATGAGCCGGGCGAGATTCTGGCGCGGCTGACGCGAAAGAAGGAGGCGCGGGCTTTTGACGTCCTCCGGGACCGCCTGGTCGAAAGGGGCGGCTTGTTGGACGGCGCCGCCAATCAAAAGATGGCGCTGAAGAACGCCGTGCTGACGGCCGGCATGGCTTTGACCATCGATGTCCTCGTGCATCACAAGACGCCGGATATCGCGCGCGCGCCCGGTTAAGGCGCCGTTGTCATGGAAGCGAGATTTACGCTAAGGTTTTCCCAAGCGGAGGACAGTCCCTACGACATGGCGGCGACGCCCGTGTTTGCGCAGGACGGCTTATGCTTCGTCGCCTGCGGTTCCGGGCTGTATCGAGCGGGGGATGCCGGCGCGAGTTGGGAGCGGCTGCGCGCATCGTCGGAATCTGTCACGACGGCGGTGGCGGTGTCGCCCGCCTTCGCTGACGATCGCTCGGTTTTCGCGGCTGTCAAGGGTGGCGTTTTGCGCTCGAGCGATGGCGGCGACAACTGGTATACGGCAAGTTTTCCCGCGCCGCCGCCGCTGTTTTCCAGCTTGATCGTATCGCCCGACTTTGCGCGGGATGGCTTCTTGCTGGCTTCCACGCTCGAAGATGGCGTCTTCTCATCCACTGATCGGGGTCTGCGTTGGCAATCCTGGAACTTCGGCCTCTTTGATCTCAGCGTTCTTTGCCTCGCTCTGTCACCGGCTTGGAGCAGCGACGAAACAGTTTTCGCCGGGACTGAGACCGGGCTCTATCGCAGCGCCAACGGCGGGCGCGCCTGGCGCCCCACGGGCTTTCCCACTGAACTCGCTCCCGTGCTCTCGCTGGCTTGCCTGACCGACAATCGCTCCGCTACGACGCGACTGCTCGCAGGTACCGAGAGTCATGGCTTGCTAGCGTCCTGCGATCGAGGCGAGACCTGGAAACCGCTGGCGGCCGACGCGATTTCCGGCGCTGTCAACCAGTTGCAGATCTGGCAATCGGAGGGCGCCGACCCCAGCATTTACGCGCTGGTGGAAGCGGGCTTGCTGCGCTCGGACGATTTGGGGCGGACTTGGGATACGCTGTTCCGCGCGCCGCGAGCGCCCAGCGTCATGCTGCGGGCCGGCGATGTCATCTTGCTGGGCATACCCGGCGACGGCGTCCTGCGCTTGTCGGTATCGTAAGAGATTTGGATCTAGGGAGTTCAGCGTGTCTAGCAGTCACTATACCTTTGCTGTCGGCGACTTCAAAACTGTGTCCATTCGCGATGGCGGTCACCGTGGCGCCGGCATCGCCGTCGATGGCGGCTATACGACTAGATAGCGAGCCATTCGAGCGGCAACGCGCGATTTTTCGTCAGGCATAGAGAAGAGAGCTTAGAATCGTGAGCGCAGACAGTAAAGCCGGAAAACGTTCAAAGACGCCCAAGTATGCCTTCGCCGATACCTTGCCTGAGCAGGAGGCGCAGTTGGCGGAAAACGCCATGATGGCGCGCTTCGCTGAATCGCGGAAATCGCTGGCGAGCGATCCCCATCGCCCGCTCTATCACTTCGTCAGTCCCGAGAGCGCCTTGAACGACCCTAACGGGTTATGCTTTTGGCAGGGGCGCTGGCATCTGTTTTATCAAGGCTATCCGCCGGAGGACGCCGGGCGCGTGCATTGGGGGCATGCCGTCAGCGATGATCTGATCCACTGGCGCGATCTGCCCTACGCCATCCACCCCGAGCTGGAAGAAAGCTGCTATTCGGGCTCGGCGCTGGTCGAGGACGAGCGCGTCATCGCGATGTATCACGGTACGAAGCTGGGCAATATGATCGCCGTTTCATCGGACCCGCTTTTGCTCAATTGGGAAAAACTGGGTGATGGCGCAGTCATCCCGCTGGCGAAATCCGATGACGAGCCCCTGCCCTACACCGTCTTTGACCCTTGCATCTGGCGAAAGGGCGCGGCGTACTACGCGCTTTCCGGCGGCTGGCTGCCCAATGGGCCCGCCAACAAACCGATCCGCGCCAATTTCTTATTCCGTTCGAGCGATTTGGAAAACTGGGAATACCTGCATCCCTTCATTGAAGATGACCATTATACGGTGGTGAACGATGACGGCGCTTGCCCCTATTTCTGGCCCATCGGCGACCGCAAGCATATCTTTCTGATGTACAGCCACATGACGGGCGGGCAGTATTTGCTGGGCGATTACGATAGGGCGCGCGACAAATTCGTCGTCACCGATGGCGGCTTGTTCAACTTCGGTCCGTCGACGCCGTCGGGCCTGCACGCGCCCTCAGCCGCGCCCGATGGGGCAGGCGGGGTCATCGTCATCTTCAACATGAATCAGGGCATCCCAACGCGGGGCTGGAACCAGATCATGACCTTGCCGCGCCGGCTCACGCTGGACGCGGACGACCGTCTGCTGATCGAACCGGCGGGAGACATAGAATCGCTCCGCATCGACCATCAGCAGTTGAGCGCTATGACCTTGCCGGCGAACGAAGAGATCGTCCTGGACGCTGTGCGTGGCGATGCGATGGAGCTGTCGCTGGAGATTGACCCGGCTGAGGCGCCTCTGGTGGAGTTGAACGTCTTGCGCTCTCCCGAGCGCGAGGAGTACACGCGCATCGCATTCTTCAAGCATCGCGGCAATCGTTATCGCCAGCGGCTGTCGAAGACGCTAGCGATGAACGCCAGCTCGGCGGCGATGGCGGCGCTGCCGCAGCGTTACGAGAGCTTGATTTCCATCGACACATCCTACAGCTCGACCCTGCCGGAAGCGCTTTCGCGCGCGCCCGAAACAGCGCCGGTCTTCCTTGAGGACGATGAACCGCTGCGGCTGCGCGTCTTCATCGACCGCAGCGTGGTGGAGGTTTTCGCTAATGGTAAACAGTGCGTGGCTGTTCGCGTTTACCCGGCCCGCGACGACAGCCTGGGCGTCTCGCTGCGCGCGCAAGGAAGCGCGGCGCAACTCATTTCTCTGGACGCCTGGCAGCTGCGCAGCGTCTGGGACTAAGACGGAGGCAATCTTGAGTTATGAATCATCTCGCGCCTTTCGTCACTGAAGTGGACTTCGCGACCGGCGCGCTCTCGGCGCCCGGCTACGTGCTGCAGCGCAGGCTCAGCGATATGGCGAGCATGTACGCCGATAGCGCCGAGTCGGCGCGCATCCTGGCGGAGGAGGGCGACCGCTTGATCTACGAAGTACAAGGCGTCGAGTTGCCGGTAGAAGAGGGGCAGATCCCGCATTGCACGACGCGGATTAGCCCCGGGCGAATCGGCGCCGAGTATCACATGACCAAGGGGCATTATCACGCGCGGCGCGAACAGGGCGAGGTCTACTTCGGCTTGTCGGGACGCGGCTGCCTGGTCATGCAGACCGAAGCCGGCGAGACGAGTGTACAGACGATGGTCGCCGGCAGCGCCGCTTACGTGCCGCCATTCTGGGCGCATCGCACAGTGAATATCGGCGATGAGGACTTCGTCTTTTTCTCGGTCTGGGAAGCGCGCGCCGGGCACGATTACGGCACGATCGAACGCGATGGCTTCCGCAAGTTGGTTGTGCGCAGGGACGGTCAGCCAACGGTGGTTGACAATCCGCGCTACCGGTAAACTCGAGAACAGGCCATGACCCCACCCAATATCATCCTCATCATCACCGACCAGCAGCGCTACGACACGATTAACGCGCTGGGCTTCCCCTACATGGATAGTCCCAACCTCGACCGGCTGGTGAACGAAGGCTTTAGCTTCGACAATTGCCACGTGACGGCGCCCTCCTGCGCGCCAGCCCGCGCCAGCCTCTTCACCGGCTACTACCCGCATGTTACTGGCATCATGCGCAATGGCGACCGCTGGCGGCGCTCTTGGGTGGAGGACTTGAACGCGGCCGGTTATCACTGCGTCAACATCGGCAAGATGCACACCAACCCCTTCGAGACGCCGCTGGGTTTTCACGAGCGTTATGTGGTGGAGAATAAAGACCGCTACCTGCAAGGGCGCTACTATTTTGATGAATGGGACAAAGCCTTGCAGGCGCGCGGCTTGGTCAAGCAGCAGCGCGAGCTCTATCGACAGCGCGACGATTACCGCGAGCGGATGGGCGCCTTCAGTTGGGATCTGCCGCCGGAGACGCACTCGGACAATTTTGTCGGCGGACTGGCGCAGTGGTGGCTGAACACCTATCCTAAGACCGAACCGCTCTTCCTGCAGATCGGCTTTCCCGGTCCGCATCCGCCCTACGATCCGACGCCGGAGGCGGCCGCCGAGTACATTGACCGCGATCTGCCGCTGCCGGAAGTGACGCAGGCTGAACTGGATGGGCAGCCGCCGCCCTACTTGCGCTATCGGCGGCACAACACCGAGGTCGATCACGATTCGGTCGTGCATCTGCTGGAGCCGTCCCGCTTGCAGCTGCAGCGATTGCGCGCCTACTACGCCGCCAACGTCAGCATGATCGACAAGCAGGTCGGGCAGATCATGGACGCGCTGGAGCGGCAGGGCTATCTGGAGAACAGCATCGTCATTTTCACGAGCGATCACGGCGATTGCCTGGGAGATCACGGGCAGATCCAAAAGTGGACGATGTACGACATCGTCACGCGCGTGCCGGCGATATTTTGGTCGCCGGGGCGGATTGCCGCGGGCAAGCGCGTCGGCGCCTTATGCCAGTGGATGGATATCGGGCGGACGCTGCTCGAACTTGCCGGCCTAAGGCCAACCCAAGATATGCAGGCTGTCTCGCTGCTGCCGGCGCTGCGAGGCGAGGATTGGCGCGGGCGCGAATACGTCTTCGCCGAGCATCCGGCCGATGGCAATTACGAAGGTCCTTATCAGACGATGATCCGGGGCGAGCGCTACAAGCTCGTCCATTTCGCGGACGAGGAATACGGCCAGCTCTTCGACCTGGAAGCGGATGCGGGCGAAGTTCACAATCGCTGGGATGACCAGTCGCTGGCTGAGGTCAAGCGGGAACTGTTGGCGGCGCTGCTGAATTGGCGGCTGGAGAGTACGCTGCAGACGCGGAATCTATTTCAGGATCAGCGGTGAGACTGCACAAAACGCTCAACATCAATGCGCGCTTTAGCGCCGGCCATCGGTCCCTTCTCGGTCACAGCCAACGCGCCGCAGGCATTGGCCAGCTGAGCGGCCTCCAAGGTGGTTTTCCCTTCAAGCAAGCCCGTGAGAAATGCGGCGTCGAAACAGTCGCCCGCGCCGGTGGGGTCGATTTCATCCACTGTGTACCCGAGCACATCCAGGCCTCCGCATTCTGAATACACCGAGCAGCCGGCTGCCCCGCGCGTGACGACGATCACGCGATCGGGGCGCTCTTCGAGCAGGGTGTCGATCGCTTTATTCAGCGCGCTCGCCGATGTGAGTTGCAGCAGTTCGGCTTCGGTCGGCAAAATAACATCGGATGCGGCGATGAAGGGGGCGAAGGCCTTGCGGGCGGCATCGGGCGCCAGTAGCTCCGGGCGCAGGTTGGGGTCGAAGCTGATCAGCGCGCCGGCGTCGACCGCCATCTGCATTGCCTCGTGGCAGACGCCGAGCCCATCAGCGCTAATCGACAAGGTCGATCCCATCAAATGAAAACAGCGGAGTTCGGCGAATAGCGCCGGATCCAGCATGTCGCCGCTGATGCAGCCGCCGGCGCCCAGGCTGAAGACGTAGCTGCGCGAGCCATCGGCTTTGTAGGCGACGAAAGCGACGCCGGTCGTCTGGTCGGGCATTTGGCGCAGGCCATCCGTGAGGACGCCGTCGGCTTCCAGTTGCTGCAGCAGGCAGTCGCCGAAGGCGTCGACGCCGACCGAGCCGATGGCTGCGCTTCGCAACCCGAGCCGAGCGGCTTGCACAGCGAAGATGAAGGGCGCGCCGCTGGGGTAGGGTCCGACGAAGGGAGCGGGCTCGTTGAGCGGCTGGTCGATGTCCGTGCGCATGACTTCAACCAGCGCTTCGCCGATGGTGAGGATGTCGAGCGGCATGGCGCGCAATTCAATCAGTCGTCAGCGGGTCCGCGCATAGATATCCCGCGCGCGCTGCAATTCCCTTTGGACGCTGGGACCGAAATCCCAGGTGTGTCCATTGCGGTAATATTCGTCGATGCGGCCGCGGGGATAGTAGGTACCGGGACTAAACTGTTGCAGCGAGTCAATGGCAACTTGATCGCAAATAGGCTCTTCGGCGATATTCTCGTATTCGTGCGTGTGAACGTAGGCGTAGGACCGATGTACATGACAGGTCTCGTGTACGATGATGGCGGCCGCGTAGGCTACAGAATGCCACACCGGTAAATTCATGGACTTGTGCAGCGTGCCGTAACCGGGCTTTTCCCGCGACTCGCGGATTTTGAGTATGATGGCGATCGTATAGGCGTGCCACTCCGGCGCTCGGTTCTTGAGCATTTGCATCGCAGCTTTGTGCTGGGCGATAAATTCCGCGGAGCCTTCGATAATCACGCCATCGACAATCTCTTGCAAGGGTTGACTGCACTGACCGTCATGGTGCTCATACCACCACCACGCGTGGATGAAGTCAAAATCGAAACCGCAATTCCAGCCCAGTTCACAGCAGCTGTATGCGCCGTAGACTTCGGGCGTCTTATGGCATTGGTTTTCCCGATAGGCGTAATACCCGTTTGACCAGTCCTGTTCGGAATTGCATTGCCAGCCAGCTTGACAGCAATTGTCAGTTTGCGATGAGGCGCTGGTCTGCGCCGGTGACCCAGACTGCGTTGGCGCGGGCGCGGCGCATTGTCCATTCTGATAGGCGTGATAGCCGTTGACCCAATCCTGGTCGTTGTTGCATTGCCAGCCAGCGAAGCAGCAATTGTCGATCTGCGATGACGCGCTCGTCTGCGTGGTTGCCCCCGACGGCGCGGGCGCGGCGCACTGTCCGTTTTGAAAGTCATAGTAGCCCTGGGTCCAGTCCGCGTCGTTGTTGCACTGACGGTTGACGTTGCAGCAATTGTCAACCTGAGCGGTTGCCGCTGCGCAGAGACTGATTGCCGCGAGCATTATCGCCGACAACTTCAGTTTCATGATTGGACCCTCTCTTTGAATTCCCGCCCCTAAGGCTATGCAAACCAGTGTAACACGCAGACTTAAGAAATCCAAAGAATTCTGGAACAGGGGAGTGGCTAACCAGGTGGATATGTCTCTACGTCGAGTGAGACGGGCGAGACAAGGCTCGCCCCTACAAAGCTCCAAAATAGGAAGAACACAGAAGGCGCGGAGATTTTTGACAAGATCGCAGGCAGCTTATATCCTCGACAATAGACGCTGCCCGCTCGACGGTCTTTTTGACAATGCCTAGACGGTAGCGGTATAATTTCGCTGACGCAAGTTAATCGGTTTAGTAGTTATGGAGAAATCTAATGAAAAAACCAATGTCGCTTTCTTTTCTTGTTCTGGCGCTGATTCTCGCATTTGGGACGGCAGCGGCGCAGGACATGATCTACGGCGAAGCGCCCATGCTGGCGGCGCGCGTCGAAGCGGGCGAGTTGCCGCCGGTGGAGGAACGCTTGCCGGCTGAGCCCTTGATGATTGAGCCCTACGAGAGCATCGGCGATTACGGCGGCGAGTGGCGTTCAGCCATGGTCGGCGGGCTGGATCATATATGGATGATCCGCCTGATGGCTTATGAAAATCTGATTCGCTTCACGCCCGATTGGTCGGGCTTGATGCCGGGCGTCGCCAAATCCTTCTCCGGGAACGCCGAGGCGACGGAGTTCATATTCGAATTGCGCGAGGGCTTGCGCTGGTCGGATGGCGCGCCCTTTACGGCTGACGACATCACCTTCTGGTATGACGATGTACTGACGAACGAAGACCTGACGCCGACAATCGCCACCTGGCTGGTCTCCGGCGGCGAGCCGCTGTCTGTCGAGAAGATCGACGACTATACGGTGAGGTTCTCGTTCAGCACCCCGAACGGCCTTTTCTTGCAGAATCTGGCGTCGATCCTCGGCTGCGGACCGACCAGCTATCCGCGCCACTACCTCGAGCCTTTCCACATCAACTACGCTGACGACATTGAGGCGCAAATAGCGGAGGCCGGCGCGGCTGACTGGGTGGAGCTATTCCAGTCCAAAGGCGGCGTTGAGCCCTGTTTCTGGACCAATACCAGCTTCTGGCAGACGACGGAAATCCCGACGATGCACGCCTGGCGCTTGACATCCACCTATGGCGGCGGCAGCGGGCGCGTCGTGGCCGAGCGCAATCCCTACTATTACAAGGTTGACCCAGAGGGCAATCAGTTGCCCTACATCGATACGATGATCTTCGACCAGCTTGAAGATAGGGAAACGCTGCTATTGCAGGTCCTCAACGGGGATATCGACATGATGGCGCGTCACTTCAACTCGGCGGCCAATCGCCCGATTGTCTATGACAACCGCGAGGCGGGCGGCTATTACACCTACGGCGTGGTTGGCGAAGACGCCAACATGACGGCGCTGGCGATCAACCTCACGCATTTGGATCCGGTCAAGCGCGAGATCTTCCAGAACAAGGACTTCCGCATCGGGCTGTCACATGCGATCAACCGCCAGGAAATCGTCGACATCGTTTACCTCGGTCGCGGCGAGCCGCGGCAGATCGCGCCCGCGCCCGATTCGCCCTTCTACGATGAGGAATTCGCGAAACAGTACACGGAATACAGCGTTGACCTGGCGAATGAGCATCTGGATAAAGCCGGCTACACGGAGCGCGACGGCGACGGTTATCGGCTCGGTCCCGATGGCGCCCGCATCAGCATTGTTGTCGAAGCGGGCGATCTGTTTGGCCGCGGCTGGCCCGATGTGCTGGAGCTGATTCAGGGCTACTGGGAAGCGGTCGGCATCGACATGGAGATTCGCATTATCGATCGTTCGCTGCTGGTCTCGCGCAAGGTCAACAGCGAACACGACGCGACGATATGGGGCGCCAGCGGCGGGCTCGATGTCTATCTCACGCCGATATGGTACTTCCCTTCCGACCCGGTTGAGAGCGCCTACGCGCCGCTCTGGACCAAGTGGTATTTCGATCCGGAGACGGGCGAAGAGCCGCCCGAAGCCGCCAAGCAGCAGATGGCGCTCTTCGACCAGATCAAAGCCACGGGCGACCTGGAACGCCAGGCTGAGTTGATGGGCGAGCTGCTCGCCATCGCCAAAGAAGAATTCTATGTCATGGGCATCAACTCGAACCCGGGCGGCTATGGCATCGCCAAGAATTACTTCCGCAATGTGCCGGCGACATCGACCGGCTCCTGGAAGTTCCCCTGGCCCGCGCCGATCAACACGACGCTGTTCTTCATCGAAGCGGGCGCGCAGCAGTAAGGGGCAGGCTGTACATATTGTCCGCTGGGCGTGGTCTAAACCTGGCGGACGCTCGTCCCGGAGTTTGAAGCGCATATTGATCAGTCGCCAGGGACGCGCTGACGATTTGTAGGGGAGACCAACCTGGTCGCCCGCCGTTTCGCGAGGGCTTGCGTCTTCGGGCGACTTGATAAGTCGCCCCTGCGTCTTTCGCGGAATGAGGAAGAATCCTGTGGCCAGCCAGCGCCCGAACATTCTGTTTCTGATGAGCGACCAGCACCGAGCCGATGTGGCTGGTTACGCGGGCGATCCCGTCGCGCGGACGCCGGTGCTGGATGAGTTGGCGCGAACGGGCGTCGTCTTTGACAATGCCTACACGCCGGCGCCGATCTGCATTCCCGCGCGGCAGAGCATGGCGGCTGGTCAGCTGCCGCGGACCTGCGGCTGCGAGGTCTTCGGCGAAGATCTGGCGCCGGGTCACATGACTTTTGCGCGGCGCTTGTCGCAATTCGGTTACGCGACGGTGGCTTGCGGCAAGCTTCACCATAACGGCGCCGATCAGATGCAGGGCTGGACCGGGCGCATCGGCGCCGGCATGAACGTGCGGCATGACTTCATCGAAGGGCGCAATCTCGAAGCGATGCGCAATATGCCCGTGGCGACCGAGCATAAATGGTCGCAAGCCAAAGAGGTGAAACGCGCCGGCATCGGGCGGGGACCGATCAACGGGCACGACGAGTATACGCTGGACGGCGCCCTGCGCTTCATCGAGAATTTCTTTGCCGACCCCTACTATGATCGCGCCCTGCCGACGCGCCCGTTGATGCTGATGGTGAGCTTCGTGCGACCGCATGTGCCCTTCCTCACGAGCCACGACAAGTTCACCTATTACTTGAATCGCGTTACGCCCTACGTGGACGAAAGCGCCTTTGACCATCCCTTTCTTGGAAGCGGCGCGGTGGAGCCGGGCTTAGATGTCAGCGAGCGCGAAATCCGGCGGGCGACAGCCGCATACTATGGCATGGTTGAGACAAACGATGAGGACTATGGAAAAGTGCTGGCGGCGCTTGAGCATGTCGGCCAAGATCTGGATGACTGGATTATCATCTACACCAGCGATCACGGCGAAATGTTGGGCCAACACCGACTTTGGGAGAAGACCAAGTTCTTCGAGGGCAGCGTCAAGGTACCACTGATCATCCGCCTGCCGGGCCGGGCAAATGCGGGCAATTTCGTGGCTGAGAACGTCAACTTATGCGACTTGTTCGCGACGATCTGCGCCTTGGCCGATATCCCGTCAGTCGACGGCTTGGACAGCCGCAGCCTTGTTCCACTGCTCGAAGGCGACAGCGCCAGCTGGGATAATGAAACGATTTCGCATTATGGCGGCACGCATCTTGGGCATGAAGAGCGCTATGACCGCTACGAGAATCTGATGATTAAGCGCGATGATCTCAAGTATCAGTATTACGGACCCGAAATGCCGGAAGTCTTATTCGACTTAGCGCGAGATCCGGGCGAGACAATCAACTATATCAACCATCCGCAATATGCGGAGGCGCTCGCCGATTTTCGCCAGCGGCGAGAAGCGCTGGGATACGGGGCGAATGCGGCCGCCGATTATCGAAACGCCGGCTATTAGCCACGCTTCAGCAGCGGAGAATGTCTAGATCATGATCTGGTACATCGCGCGGCGCATACTCTATCTGATCCCGACTCTGCTAATCGTATCGGTTATCGCTTTCCTGGTGATTCAGTTGCCGCCGGGCGATTTCCTGGCTTCGCTCATCAGCAAAGCGGAAGAGACGATCGACCAAGCCCAGGTCGACGCCCTGCGCGAACGCTACGGTCTTGATGAGCCAATTTACGTGCAGTACTGGAAATGGATCAGCGGGATCGTCGCTCGCGGCGACTTTGGCGACTCCTTCGAATGGAACCGTCCAGTCAGTGATTTGATCTGGGAGCGGCTCGGTTTGACGATGGTCATTTCTTTGGTCACGCTGGCTTTTGTCTGGGTCGTCTCCATACCGATCGGCATTTACTCAGCCGTCAAAAAGTACACGATTGGCGACTATATTGTGACTGTCATCGGCTTTATCGGTCTGGCAGTTCCCAATTTCTTGCTGGCGCTGGTGCTGATGTATGTCGCCTTCCGTTACTTTGGGCAGAGCGTCGGCGGCTTGTTCTCGCCGGAGTACATAGACGCGCCCTGGACGCTGGGCCGCGCGCTTGATTTGCTCAGCCATCTCTGGCTGCCGGTGATCATATTGGGAACGGCGGGCACAGCCGCCCTCATCCGCGTGATGCGCGCGAACCTGCTGGACGAATTGTCCAAGCTTTATGTCGACGCCGCTCGCGCGCGCGGTCTGTCGGAATTGAGATTGCTCTTTAAGTACCCGGTGCGGGTGGCGCTGAATCCACTGGTGAGCGCCTTGGCTTGGGTCTTCCCGGCGCTGGTTTCCGGCTCAGCTATTACATCAATTGTCCTGAATCTCCAGACTACGGGTCCCTTGCTCTATCGATCCCTGCAAGCGCAGGATATGTATCTTGCCGGCAGCCTCGTTCTGCTGGTAAGCGTTCTCACGATAGTTGGCACGCTGGTGTCGGATATTCTCTTGGCGTGGCTTGATCCCAGGATTCAACTCCAGTGACCAGCGCGCCGACTCAAGCTCGCGACGACGCGCGTTCCGCCTCCGCGGAGGAGGCTGGAAGCGAAGGGCGCATCGTCGTCGCCAATCAATGGCAGTTGATCTGGTGGAAGTTCCGCAAGCACCGGCTGGCTATGTTGGCCGGGCTGGTCACGCTTTTCCTTTACACGGTAGCGCTATTCGCCGAGTTCTTCGCGCCTTATTCGTCAGGCGCATACAGCGCCGCGCATACCCATTTGCCGCCGCCGCAGATCCACCTAATTCAGGAGACCGACGGCGGACCGCGCTTTTCTCCCCATGTCAAGGGCTTCACGGTGCAGATAGATCCCGATTCCTTTAAGCGCACCTACATGGTCGACGAGACGGTCGCCTATCCAATCGGCTTGTTCGTCCGCGGCGAGGAATACAAATTATGGGGCTTGTTCACGCTCGATGTGCATTTGATCGGCGCGGCGCAGGCGGGCGATCCGGTGTATCTTTTGGGCGCCGATCGCCTGGGGCGCGATGTCTTGAGCCGAACGATCTATGGCACGCGCGTGTCGATGTCCGTTGGGCTGGTCGGCGTCGGCTTGAGCTTATTGCTCGGCGTCATACTCGGCGGAATATCCGGCTACTACGGCGGCGTCATTGACACTTTGATTCAACGAACAATTGAGATCCTGCGCTCGCTGCCCACGATTCCGCTCTGGATGGGACTTTCGGCCGCCATCCCGCTGACCTGGCCCCCTTTACGCGTCTACTTTGCGATCACCGTGCTTCTGTCGCTGATTGGCTGGACGGCGCTGGCGCGGGAAGTGCGCGGGCGCTTTCTATCGCTGAAGACCGAGGATTTTGTCATCGCCGCGCGCCTGGATGGCGTGCGCGAATTGCAGATCATCCTGCGGCACATGGCGCCTTCAATGACGAGCCATATTATCGCCTCGGTAACGCTGGCGATACCCGGGATGATATTGGCGGAGACCGCCCTCAGCTTCCTAGGCATTGGATTGCGACCGCCGGTGGTCAGTTGGGGCGTGCTTTTGCAAGAGGCGCAAAATGTGCGTTCAATCGCGACGGCGCCTTGGCTGCTGTTCCCGGGTATTGCCGTTGTCACGGCTGTGCTCGCTATGAATTTTCTGGGCGATGGACTGCGAGATGCGGCCGACCCCTACCAGGCTTGAAGCCATGGCGCCAAATGTCGAAGAGACCTTGCTGGAAGTCAAGGACGTCAAGACGCATTTTTTCACTGACGAAGGCGTGGTCAAGGCGGTTGACGGCGTGAACCTGTCGCTGCGGCGCGGGCAGACGCTTTGCGTCGTCGGCGAATCCGGCTGCGGCAAATCGGTGATGGCGCGCTCGATCCTGCGCATCGTGCCGGCGCCGGGGCGGATCGTATCCGGCGAGATCAGCTTCCGACAGCGAAATGGCGAAACGATTGACCTGGCGCAAATGAACCCCAGAGGGCGCGACATTAGAAGTATTCGCGGGCGCGAAATCAGCATGATCTTCCAGGAGCCCATGTCCTCACTGAGCCCGGTGCATACGATTGGCAGCCAGATTATGGAGGCGATACTACTGCATCTGCCGGTCAGCCGGAGTGAGGCTCGCAAGCGCGCCGTTTCCTTGCTTGACCTGGTCGGCATTCCTCGCGCGAGCGAGCAGCTCGACGCCTATTCATTTGAGCTATCCGGCGGGATGCGCCAGCGGGCCATGATCGCGATTGCGCTGGCTTGCGAGCCACAGCTGCTGATCGCCGATGAACCGACGACCGCCTTGGATGTCACTACCCAAGCGAATATCCTCGATCTAATTAGCGACTTGCAAGCGGACAGCGGCATGGCGGTGCTGTTCATCACGCATGATCTAGGGGTGGTAGCCGAGATTGCCGATGAAGTGGTTGTGATGTACTTGGGGCGTGATGTCGAGAGCGGGGATGTTGACGCCATCTTTCATGAGCCAAAGCACCCTTACACGCGCGCCTTGCTCCAGTCCATTCCGCGTTATGATAGCCGCGACCGCGAGCGACTGTATTCCTTAAAGGGAAGCGTTCCGCACCCGTTTAACCGCCCGGGCGGCTGTCCCTTTCACCCGCGCTGTGACGAATTCATCGCCGACCAATGCAATACAATTGATCCTGGGCGCTATACTGTCGGTGGCGATCACAGCGTGCGCTGCCTGCTGTATGAACCGTCCGCCGCAGCGCAAAATGTAGGGGCGAGTGAACCGCCCGCCCCAGCGCAAAATGTAGGGGCGACTCGGTGAGTCGCCCGAAAAATACCAGGCAAAAGGGGACCGGCTTGAAGATTAGGCCTGAAAAAGCCCAGACAGCTGAAAGCGGGCGCCCGCTGCTGGAGCTGCGCAATCTGCGCATGCAGTTCCCCGTGCGGCGTGGCATGTTCCGGCGGACCGTCGGCTTCGTGCGCGCTGTCAACGATGTCAGCTTCAGCATCCGCCTCGGCGAGACCCTGAGCCTGGTGGGAGAATCCGGCTGCGGCAAGACGACGACGGGCCGCTGCATTGTACGCGTCTACAACCCGACCGCGGGCAAAATTCAATACCAGGCGGAGGACCAGGAAAGCGTTGATCTGGCGCAATTGGACAATCGCGCGCTGCGCCCCTACCGGCGTCAGATCCGGATGATATTTCAGGATCCGTTTTCCTCGCTGAATCCGCGACTTCCGATCCTTCAGATCGTCGGCGAGTCGCTCAAAGTCAATGGAATCGCCCGCGGCGCCGAACTTGAAGAGCGGGTCGCTTCGCTATTGAAGCGGGTCGGATTGCGTCCCGAATATATCCGGCGTTACCCGCATGCTTTTAGCGGCGGCGAGCGTCAGCGAATTGGCATTGCGCGCGCGCTCGCCTTGAATCCCCGCCTGATTGTCGCCGATGAGGCTGTGTCCGCGCTGGATGTGTCGGTGCAGGCGCAGATACTCAACCTGCTGCAGGATCTGCAAGAAGAGTTCAACCTGACTTATTTGTTCATCGCGCATGATCTCAGTGTGGTGGAGCATATCAGCCATCGCGTCGCCGTGATGTATGTCGGCAAGATCGTTGAACTGGCGAATACCGACGAGCTATTCGAAAATCCGCTGCATCCCTACACGGAGGCGCTGCTGTCGGCTGTTCCCAAGCCCGATCCACGCCTGCGAAACCGAGGCGTTCGCATCCGACTGGAAGGCGAAGTGGCCGATCCGAGCAGCCCGCCGAGCGGCTGTTATTTTCATCCGCGCTGCCGCTACGCCCAGGACCGCTGTCGCGACGAAGAACCGACCGCGCGCGAGATCGGGAAAGACCATTGGGTGGCTTGCCATTTTGCCGAGGAGCTTGAGCTGCGCGGATTCGAGGCGATCGGATCGACGCCGGGCCTCTGACAAGCGCAGTTGTCGGCGCCATAAGCAAGAAAGGTCTGTGAATTATGCTGGAACCAGCCGAGTTATTTCCGCAAGCCAGCCCGACTGCCGCGCCGCATTATTACGATCCGGACGCGCGCCTGGTCGCCAACGTCATCGACAATGGCGTCTTTCACACCGCCTGGATGTCCGCGGAGTACGCAGTCGCATTGGTTGAGCGCGGGTCGGCGGCCGAGATAGAGCGCGCCGAAGCGGTGATCGCGGCCGTCCTGGAGTGCCAGGATACCGATGCGCGCTCGCCCCATCATGGCAATTTCAGGTGGGAGCGCGAGGATGAGACCGTCGAGGACCTAAACGCCGTCCAATTTGTACTGATTCGGCTGATTCCGCTGCTGCTGGCGCGCTCGGATCGGCTGTCATCGGCGATCGTCCAGCGGACGCAGGCGCGGATCCGCCTCGGGCTGGACGAGATCCGCCGGATTGATGTCTCGCCGGTTTACTCGAATATCGTCGCGCAGGATATCGCTAATTCGATTTTGGGCGGCCAGCTATTAGGCGCGCCGGAATATACGCAGCGGGGCGCGGCCAAGCTGCGGCGCTGGCTGAACCTTATCGATCGCAGCGGAATCCCGCATGAGTACAACAGCCCGACATATTCATTTGTTTGTATCGAGGCGCTGCACAAAGTCGTCGCGATCTCAGAGATGGCGGAAGCGCGCCTGCTGGCGAAGTTGGTCATCGCGCGCATCGGCTTGAGCGTCGCGCTGCGGATTCATCCCGCTACCGGGCGACTGGCGCCGCCGCATTGCCGCGCCTATTATCCGCAGCTGACATTTGAATCGCCGCCGGAAGAGCGCGCATTCGCCAGGATGATCGCCGAGGGGCTGCTGCCGGTTTGGCTGGCCGCCGTCCAGCAGCAGCAAGCGCTGCCCTTGACGGTTACGGAAACGTCAGACGCCGAGGCCGGCGCCGTCATCAGCAGCTATCTGGATGCCGAGTTTAGCCTGGGCGTCGCCTCGCAAGAATTGGCTACCCAGTCGAATCGCTTCATCAGCAACCAGTCAAACGTGTTTTCGATCCACTATACCAAGCCAGGAGCGACGCCCGGCGTAGTCTTCTCGCGCTACTTGATCAATGACAAGTGGCTTGGCGATTACCGCACGACGCCGTCTCGTTCCAGCGATCATGTCTTCCGCGATGAAGGCAGCTTCCGGGGTGTGCTCGCCGGAAATCGCGCGATCGGCTTGTATACATCGGGCGATCTGAACGCCTGGTCTCGCTGCGCAAGCGCCAAAGCGACACTGATCTGGGACCGAGCGGAAGATGTCGATGAAGTTTGGGTGAACGGAACGCGCGTGACCGATTTGCCGAGCGCTGTGCCGGAGCGTGCCGTCATCGTATTCGCCTGCGGCAATGTCTACATTCTGGTTCGTCCGCTGGAACGCGCGCAGCTGGGGGTGAACGCGCCCATTCGCATTGTAGAGCAGCGTGGCAGCTTGGCGCTGGAGATGTACAATTACCTGGGACCAGCCAAGACATTTTGGGAGTTGGCGAATCCAGGCGCGTTCTTCCAAGGCTTCGTCCGTAGTGGCTTCTTTGTTGAGGTGGTGGAACGAAAAATGTACGAGAGCGGGCGTGACCTGTTTCAAGCCTATGCCGATGGCCGAATCGTGGAAGAGTTGGACGAAGCCCGTACCTTTGACGGCGAGAACTCGCGCGCTTGGAGCGTGTCCTACAACGACGAAATGGGCTCGCTGGGTATCGCGGTCGATCTCATGCGTTGGGAGATCCTGCGCCGCTGGGCCGATGGGGAGGATCTGGGCTACCCGATGCTATCTTCGCCGAGAGCTCTTCAGAGCCGCTCAGGAATCATTGAGCTTGGGAAGGCGCGTTTGCGTTGTGGTCACAATGCCGCCTGGCTGGTTGGCGTTCCAGAAGCGGAATTGTGGGTCGGCGCCTATCATGGCCCCGCGGCGTCGCCATTCAGACTCGATGTTCCAGACGGCGCGGTTCACATCGAGCGCTTGGAGGCTGGCATTGTCGTATGGGATAAGGGCAGGGTGACGGTTGAGGCGCTTGGGCTGAGCGCCCCGCCTCGGGTAAGCGGCGCCAGCGAAGTGGCTGTCGTCGGCGCTGGCAAATCGAATTAGGGGCCAGGTCCGTAGGGGCGGCTCCGTGAGTCGTCCGCCTGCGATATCCCATACCGATTGCTTTTTCGCAGTAGTAGCATGAAACTACCGAGAGACGGACGAATGACGCGAGATCAGGTAAGAATCGGCATTGTTGGCCTTGGCAATATGGGAAAGGCGCATGTGAAACATGTCGTCGATCTGCCGAATACGGAGCTGGCCGCCGTGTGCGATACGAAGGCGGAACGATTCGCGACCGCCTTCGCGGCTGACGACGATGCAGACGCTCCTGACTACGGCGGGATCGTGGCGCAGACGCCGCAATTCACTGAATTTCGGGCGATGCTGGACGCGGCCGATCTCGACGCGGTCATCATCGCGACCCCGCACTACGACCACCCGGATATGAGCCTGGCGGCCTTCGAGCGCGGGCTGCATGTGCTCGTCGAGAAGCCGATCGCTGTGCACATCAACGAGGCGGAACGAATGATCGCTGGCTTTCAGGCCGCCAGAGCGCGGCATTCAAATTTAATTTTCGCCGCCATGTTCATGCAGCGCACTTGGGGACACTGGCGCAAGATCAAGTCGATGGTGAACGGCGGCGCGCTGGGTCGGCTGATTCGCTGCAGTTGGATCATCACCGATTGGTTCCGGACGCAGCAGTATTACGACAGCGGCGGCTGGCGCGCGACCTGGCGCGGTGAAGGCGGCGGCGCGCTCATGAATCAGTGCCCGCATAACCTGGATCTGTATCAGTGGATCGTGGGTTTGCCGGCGCGGGTCCAAGGTTTCGTTAGCTTTGGCAAGCATCATCGCATCGAGGTGGAGGACGAGGCGACCGCCTACTTCGAACATGCGGACGGCATGGTCGGCCACTTCATCACCACAACCGGCGAATCGCCCGGCAGCAACCGCTTGGAGATCGCTGGCGAGAATGGCAAGCTGGTGTATCAGGATGGCGAACTGCTTTTCTATCGCAACGAATGGTCCTCGATCAAGCAGATACGCGAATCGGACGATGGCTTTCAGAAGGCGCCATTTGCGCGCGAACTGGTTGCCTACGAAGCGAGAACCACGCACGGGCACGAGATCATCATCGAGAATTTCGCGGAGGCCATCATGCATGGGACGGAGCTAATCGCGCCGGCGGAAGAGGGCTTGAATTCTGTCGCCATCAATAACGCGATAATCTTGTCGGCGCATAAACGAGCCATGGTCGAACTGCCGCTCGACGGGGACGAATTCTCTGCGCTGCTCGAACAATATATCGCCAAGCCGCCCGCATAGAGTAGCAAGGGAGCGAAAAATGACACAGATCGCCGCGCAACTCTTCACCATCCGCGATTTTACTCAGACGCGCGAAGACTTCGCCGCCAGCATGGCGCGGATTCGAGCGATTGGATATCGCGCCGTTCAAATCTCGACAATTGGCGATATTGCGGACGCCGACGTCAAGCGCATCGTCGACGATAACGGCTTGACCATCTGCAATACGCACGTCGCGGTCGATCTGCTGCAGAGCGACCCCGACGCCGTGATCGAACAGTATGCGCTTTGGGACTGCCGTCATGTCGCGATCGGGGGTATGCCGCTTGCGTACCGCGATAGCGAAGATGGCTTCCGCCGCTTCGCCGAAATCGCCAATGGCATCGGCGAGACATTAGCGGCCGCCGGGTTGACCTTCAGCTACCACAATCACAGCTTTGAGTTCGTCAGATTTGGCGCGCGGAGCGGCTTAGAGCTTTTCTTCGACGAGACCGACAATCGCTATGTGCAAGCCGAGCTGGACACCTATTGGCTGCAGCATGGCGGCGCGGATCCGGTTGCCTGGATCAAGCGGATGCAAGGGCGCATGCCGGTCGTCCATCTCAAGGACATGGTCATGCTGCCGTCCCCCGACGAAGGCGAGCGTCCGCAGCAGGCTATGGCGGAAGTGGGCGCGGGCAATATGAACTTCAAGGGCATCTTGCAAGCCTGCCAGCGCATTGGCGTCGAATGGTATGCGGTGGAGCAGGATTTCTGCCAAGGCGATCCCTTCGACAGCCTGGCGATAAGCTACCAAAATCTGCGGGCGATGGGATTGTCGTAGCGATTGCTACTAAGTAGTTCCAATAAAGTAATGCAAATTTCACTAACGCAACGATTTGTAGGGGCGACATACCATGTCGCCCAAAACCACAAGTCGCAGCG
>JAPOYS010000156.1 GCA_026706455.1 Chloroflexota bacterium
GTCAATGGGTGACCTACGCGCGCATCGCCCGCGCCGAGACGCTGGTGCAGCGCGAACGCGAATTCGTCGAAGCGGTGCGCGCTTTGGGCGCCACCGAATGGCGCATCATGTTCCGCACCATACTGCCCAACATCCTGACTCCGCTGATCGTAATCGCCTCCTTCAATGTCGCCGGCGTTATCCTGTCGGAGGCCTCACTCTCCTTCCTCGGTCTGGGCGTGCCCGAAAGCGTACCCACCTGGGGCGCCATGCTGGCAAACAGCCGCAATCAATTGCTGAGCGGCTCCTGGTGGCTGGCGGTCTTTCCGGGCTTGGCGATCATGTTCACGGTCGTATCGCTAAACATCCTGGGCGACTGGATGCGCGACTTTCTGGACCCGCGATTGCGCGGCTCGGGTCAGGGCTTATGAGCGACTCTTATACCCCCTCAATCCCCCAATGCATTGGGGGAAGCGGATTCTCCGTAGCCAGGAGGCGCAGATGAATAGTTTGCATGGCCAGGTCGCCGTCGTTACGGGCGCGGCGCAAGGGCTGGGCAAGGCGATCGCGCAGGCTTACGTCCGCGAAGGCATGAAGGTCGCCCTGCTGGATATCCGCGGCGACATCCTTGAAGGCATAGCGGCGCGATTTAGGGACGACGGCGGTCAGGCGCTGCCCATCGCCGTGGATCTGTCTGAAGCCGCCGAAACGCAGTCAGCTATCGATGCTGTCCTCGCCGAGTATGGAACGCCGCGGGTATTGATTCACAACGCCGCCCTATTGATTACCCGCTCCATGCTGGAAATTACGTTTGAGCAATGGCAGACGGAGATCAATATCATTTTGCAAGCCGCCTTCATTCTGAGCAAGGCTGTCTGGCAACCGATGATTGACGCCGGCGGCGGCAGCATCGTTTACCTATCGTCGGGCTCGGGCTACAAGGGCTTTATCGAAGAGGTCGCTTATAACCCGGGCAAGCATGGCGTAGAAGGCTTGATGAAATGTCTGGCGCTCGAAGGCAAAGACTTCAACATCGCCGTCAACGCGGCCACGCCCGGCGCTCCCATCAACACGCCCATGTCCGAGTCCAATTACACCGCTGAGCAGAAGAAGCGCTGGGTTGATCCCGCTCGGCTGGCGCCCGCCTTCGTCATGCTGGCGAAGCAAGATGCGGCGGGCTTGACGGGCCATCGCGTCGCCGCCCGCGCGGATGGTACGTGGGACGCGATTGACCTGTTGTAATTTTGCCACAGAGACACAGAGGCACAGAGGAAAAAAATGGCTGAACACTATCTCGATGACAGCGTCACCCAACCCTTCTGGGACAACTCGGTCACGCCGCGCTTGACGATTGACCCCGGCGATACGGTCGTGATCGAATGCGCCGAGCCCGTCGGTCAAGTGAAGCCCGACTCCAGCGCCGATGATCTGGCCAACCTCGACTTCGGCAAGATCCACGCCTTGACCGGTTCCATCTACATCAATGGCGCCGAGATCGGCGACGCGCTCGAGGTCGAAATCCTCGACATGAAGCACAAAGGCTGGGGCTGGACCGGGCATATCCCGCATTTCGGCTTGCTGCAAGAAGACTTCGATTACGCCTATATTCATCATTGGGAGCTGGATGGCGGCGCCTGCCGCTTCGGTGTGAATGGGATCACGCTGCCTTTCGAGCCCTTCCCCGGCTGCGTCGGCGTGGCGCCGGCCGAGCCGGGACGACTGGATACCATCCCGCCGCGCGTCAACGGCGGCAACGTGGATACCCGCGATTTGGTGGTCGGCTCGACTTTCTGGCTGCCCGTTCTGGCGGAAGGCGCCCTCTTCTCAACCGGCGATTGTCACAGCGCCCAGGGACAGGGCGAAGTCAGCGGCACCGGCATCGAATCGCCGATGACCGTCACCATGCGTTTTGGCCTGCGCAAAGATCTCTCGATTCCTGAATTGCAGATCCGGCGCCCCAGCCCAATGACGGTGGTCGACAGCGCCGGTTATCATATCACCACCGCCCACGGACCCGACCTTATGGAGAACGCCAAGAACGCCGTGCGTTATATGATTGAGTGGCTGACCGCGAACCACCGCCTGAACGCGAGTCAGGCCTACTGCATTTGCAGCGTCGCCGGTGACTTGAAGATCGCCGAGATTGTCGACGCGCCCAATTGGATCGTCGCTTTTCACATGCCGCTCAGCATATTCGCCTGACGGGCTTCAAATAACTCACTGAGTCGGCGTTTCGACGGCGTCCTGCGCGACGCGCAGCGCTTCTTCCAGTTCCTGAATTTTGTCATGCGCCTTGGCCAGTTTCTTGCGCGCCATCTTACGGGCGAGTTTCTTCGCTCTCTTTGCGGCGAGCTTCTTAACCAGCTTGGGCGAGCCTTTACGCGCCAGCTTCTTCGCGGCTTTCAAGGCCGCCTTCGCCAGCGCCAATTCCGCCTGTGCCTTATCGTTCTCCGCCTCCGCATCATTCAGACGCGCATGCAGGTCGGCGATGTCAGCTTCAAGCGCGCGCAAATCCATTTGTGCCGCCTGCACCCGCTCGCCTTCTTTCGCCAACTCAGCGCGCCCCTGCTCCAGCTCAGCAGCCAGCGCCTGCGCTTGCTCGCGTTCACGCGCCAGCTTGTTGCGCTCCCGCGTCAACAATCCACGCGCCGTCGCCAGGCGCTTTCGCTCCGCCTTCATCTCGGCAATGCTCATCTCCGATCGCTCGCTCATAATGCCACCCGCCCCGAAGAAATTAACTGTTCTTTAATATTCTTAACTTTACTATAAAGTTTTCCCTTGGTCAAACAGTCCCGCCAGCGCGGCAAATGGCGACCGACCCAGAATTCCTCGCTCGCGCCGCGCTTGCTATAATCAATGAAGGCAACCCAAGTATAACGAAAGCGGGCGCCATTTGACGAAGCGTGAAATCAGCATCGCCTTTCAGACGGACAAACGCGCGGCGGAATACATAGCGCTGGCGAAGCTGGCGGATCAATACGCCTTCGACGCCGTGACGGTCTACTGCGACGCGCCCTACCATCCCAGCTATGGACCGCTGCTCCTGATGGCGCCGCATATTAAGCGCGCGCGCATCGGTCCAGCTGGCATACCGCCATCGCGCATGCACCCGCTGGATATCGCCGCCCAGACTGCGCTGCTGGCGGAACTAGCGGCCGGCGGCGTCTATATCGGGCTCGTGCGCGGCGGCTGGCTGGCCGATCACGGCATCACCGAACTCGATCCGCCGATAACGGCAATTCGAGAATCAATCGATATCATCCGCAAGCTGCTGGCCGGCGAGCCAGCCGGCTATAAGGGCGCGGTCTTCCAAATCGCCGAGCACGTTCGCGCTCCCTACCCGCTGCCAGCGGCTCCGATTCCACTGCAAATCGGCACCTGGGGCAAGAGGCTGGCGGCGCTGGCTGGCGAGGTCGCCGACGAGGTCAAAATCGGCGGCTCGGCCAATCCGGCTGTCATTCCGCTAATGGCGAAAACCATCGCTGCCGGCGAGGCGCGCGCCGGGCGCGAAACAGGCAGCGTCAAGATCGTGATTGGCGCCGTGTCGGTCGTCGATGCGGATCGCGAGGCGGCGCGCTGGGCGGCGCGCAAATCGGTCGCGCTTTACATGCCGATCGTCTCCAAGCTGGATCCCACGCTGTCAATAGATCCCGAGTTGATGCGCCGAGTTGAAGCGCGCGTCAATGCTGGCGACAGTGAGGCGGCGGCGCGGCTCATACCCGATGACATCCTCAATCGCTTCATCTTTGCGGGCGATCCGGCCGACATCATTGAGCAATGCGCCCGGCTGTACGGGGCCGGCGCCCAACGCATCGAGTTGGGCACGCCGCATGGCGTCAAGGGCGCGGCCACTGGCATCCGCCTTATCGGCGCCAAAGTCATTCCCGCCTTGAAGGAATACCTGCCGCCCTAAGTCGTCCGCGCAAAATCGCGACCTGTAGGGGCGAGGCGGTGACTCGCCCTTTATTTGAACACAGAGAACGCAGAGGGGAATGGCATAACCCGCAGCAGGCCTGTAGGGGCGAGACTTGTCTCGCCCTAATATCATAATTGGCGAATGCTGGCGACATGGTATGTGGCCCCTACAGTTTGCAGATGGCCGGACGGCGGATTCGCTCGTTGCCCTGTCGCGCCTCTCTGTTATACTAGCGGCTGACATTTAGCGAGCAACGAACCTGACTAGAAAGGAAAAACGCAATGATCAAAAAGTGTCTCATCATAACCGCGATCGTCATGCTGACAATCATGCTGGGCGCGACCGCCACCGCGCAAGACGACATGCAAACCTACGTCCTCGGCGTCGCCTTGCCCTTCACCGGCTCATTCGGCACCTTCGGCCAGGACTTCGAGCGCGGCATTGATCTGGCGGTGGCGCAGATGAATGCCGAGTTGGAGGCGGCCGGCTCATCAATCCGCTTTGAGACAGCCAGCGCCGATACCGAGCAGACGCCCGAGGGCGCCGCCCGCGCTGTGCAGACAATCGTGCAAACCACCGGCGCGCAGGTTGTCGTCGGTCCCTTGACGACCGCCGAGGTGCTGGGCGCCAAGCAATTCGCCGATGAAAACGGCATCATCATCGTGGCGATGGCTTCCAGCGGTCCGGCCGCGTCCATCCCCGGCGACAATATCTTCCGCGTCATCTACCCGCCGGATACCTTTTCGTCGAAAGCTTTCGCCACGATAGCGCTGGAGCGTGGGCACGAGAACATGGTTGTGCTGCACGTGGACGATGCCTTTGGCAACGGCATGAATGAGCAATTCACCAAGAACTTCCAAGCGAACGGCGGCGAGGAAGTCGCTTCATTCGCCTATGCGCCGCAGTCCACCGAGCTCTCGGCGGAAGCGGCCGCCGTTAGCGCCGCCCTCGCCGGCTTTGGCGATACGGCCGGCTTCTTCTGCGTCTGCTTCCCGGGCGCGGCCGAGGCTTTTGTGCAAGTCGCGCAGATCGACCCAATCCTGACCTCCGTCCAGTGGCTGGGCAACGAAGCGATGACATCGGACGAAATGCTCGAAGACCCGGGCCACGCGCAGACCTTGGCGAATGCCGATTTCGTAACCGTGTCTCAATCGGCCGATGTCACGCCGCTGACGCCAATTTTCAATGCCGACTTCGTCGCCATGTTTGATAAAGAGCCCGGCATCTTCACCAACTACGCCTTTGACGCCGCCAATATCGCCATGTTGACCATGCTCGCCGCTGGCAACGACGGCGCCGGGGTCAAATCGATGCTGCCGTTCATCAGCAATCACTATATCGGCACAGCCGTTCAGGCCTTTCTCGATGAAAACGGCGACCAGGCGATCGCAAGTTACGGCATCCGACAGGTGGCTGAAGATGGCTCCGGCTTCGTGCTGATCGGCTCTTACGACGGCAACAGCGATACGATCACCTACAATTAGCGCCGCGACAACGGGTCAGCCACCGGCTGACTCGTACGCGCAACCTTAATGTGCAACAGACTGTAAGGCTTGTCCGCTACTAACAGATGAGCGTAGCTACCGCTCCGTCTGGTCGTCCACATTGCCGGTTGAAAAGGATGGCGATGTTGTAGGCGGCCATTTTCGCGGCTATGCGCGTCAGCATGCCTAGTTCACTGTGGGCATTGATGCGTTGCAAGTCAAAGTATTGAGTGAGTCGGGCGATCACAGTTTCGACAATCTGTCTGTGTTTGCGCAGCCAGCGCATGATTTTGCCGGGCTTGTCGCCTTTGATATTGCTCGCTGGCGGCGCGATGACTTCAGCGCCATATTGGCCTTGCCAATGTCGAATCCAG
>JAPOYS010000016.1 GCA_026706455.1 Chloroflexota bacterium
TGTAGGGGCGAGCCTTGGCTCGCCCTAAACCTGTCTTGGCAATTGAGGGCGACACTTGTGTCGCCCCTACAAACAATCTTGTGTGAATCATGGCCACCAAATTAGCCACTCCCGGCGAGGACGGCGCTTGGATTACGAATCTGTTATAATTCAGGTCAATTAGACCGCAACTGAAATTAGAAGCAAGCATGACGATAGAAGTTCTGTCGGATGCGGTGGTCGGGCGGATCGCGGCGGGTGAAGCCATCGAGCGCCCGGCATCGGTCGCCAAAGAACTGATCGAGAACGCCATTGACGCCGGCGCCCGTTCGATCCATGTCGAAGTTGAGTCGGGTGGGCAGCGTCTGCTGCGGGTGAGCGACAATGGCGCCGGCATTAGGGCTGGCGAGATAGAGTTGGCTGTCAAACGCCATGCCACCAGCAAATTGCGCGGCCTTGACGAGCTGCAACGGCTTAGGACCTTGGGCTTTCGCGGCGAGGCCCTGGCCAGCATTGCGGCGGTTAGCCGAGCGACGATCGTCACACGGCGGCGTGACGAGCCAATTGGCGTATCGCTGCAGGTGGAGGGCGGGCTCGTCGAGCGGCAGCGGTCCGTCGGCGCGCCGGCTGGCACGGTTGTCTCGATTGAAAACCTCTTCTTCAATACGCCAGCGCGCCTGAAATTCCTCAAGAGTGAGACGACGGAAAAGCGGCACATCCATTGGGTGGTGACGCGCTACGCCATGGCGTATCCAGATATCTCCTTTGCGCTGCGACAGGATGGTCGCGAGCGCTTTCGATCGTCCGGCGGCGGCGAGCTGGCAGATGTCCTGGCCAAAGCCTTCGGTCTCAAAGAATTCAAACGGATGGTAGCGGTAAAGAGCGTCGAGCAGCGCCGCAAGGGTCGGCTCGGTATTGATGTCGAGGGCTATGTCTCGCTGCCGCCATTGAGCCGCGCCAGCCGTGATCGGATCGTGTTTTTTGTCAATGGCCGCGCTATTCAAGACAGCGCGCTCAGCCACGCGATTACACAAGCCTACGACGGATTGCTGAAAGCGGGCGCATTTCCCTTCGCCGTCTTGCTCTTGACCGTGCCGCCCGACTTCGTAGATGTCAACGTACACCCGACAAAAGCGGAAGTTCGATTTCGGGATTCTCAGTTGGTCTTCGTCGCAGCTCAGCGCGCCGTACGCGAGGCTCTGCTGCAGTCGGCGGATGCGGCGGCCGCGGCCGATCTTTGGACGGCGGCCGGCTTTGGCGAAGGCGCCATTGCTTATCAGCAGCCGCGACCCGCCTGGCGAAATCTGGCGGCGGATGATCTCTTTGATGATGCCGGACTTGAGGCGATTCCCGATATCGCGGCCGCGCCGGCGCATCCGCGAACCCTACCGGTATTGCGCGTCGTAGGCCAAGTCGGCGCGGCCTACATAATTGCGGAAGGGCCGGCGGGCCTGTACCTCGTCGATCAGAACGCGGCTCATGAGCGCGTGTTGTATCAGAAGCTGGCCGCTGAAGCGGCAAATGGCGGCGTTGAAAGCGCGCTGCTATCGGAAAGCCAGGCTGTGCTTTTGTCGCCTGACGACAGCGAATTGCTGTCAGAGCTTGCTTCTTTATTTGCGCGGATGGGCTTTGAAATCGAAGTCTTCGGTCCGAACAGCTTCGTCATACGCCGATCGCCTCGGATGCTAGCTGAAAGGCAAGCCGCCGATTTCATACCGCAGATGCTGGACAGCCTGCGCCAAGCCGAGCGAACAGCAGAAGGCGCGGCCGCGGCTTTGGCTGCGGCGGCCGCCATCCGCAGCGGACAGATACTGACGCAGGACGAAATGCAGGCGCTAATCGCCCAACTCGAGCGTTGCCCGCAACCTTTCGCCTCGCCCCAGGGACGCAAGACCTTCATTCATTTGAGCCGCGAAGAGCTCGCCGACGAGTTTCGGCGCGGCTGAATCTTATAGCAGCGGAAATACGCCCAAAAGGTAAAGCGGCGCCAGACCAGCCACCGCCAGAAAAGCCAAGATTACGAGGATGATGGTAACGAGATCGGCGCCTTCGCGGGCGGCTTGCCGCTTTGGCGCAAAGGGACCGGTATAGCCGCCGGTCGCTTCAACATTGATCGTGCCGTCAGGGTTTAGCAAAGGCTTGCCCCGAGCGGAGAACGGCTGGGAATTGGCGGGCGCAGGCGGGTTGGCGACGCCTGCTGGCGCGATATTTTGCGCCGCTCGGCGGGGAAGCGGGATTGGCGCTTGCCTGGCTGGCGCGGGATAGGCGCCCGCCCGCCTGGATGAAGCGCGTGTTCCCCGACGAACTGGCTGCTGGCTTTGGAGAGTTGGCGGCGCCGTTCGTCCGACGGCGGTTTGCCGCGCCGCGTGCCGGCTGCGCTCGCGCAGCTCTTGCAAGATATGTCCCAATTGATCGGCGTGCTTGTAGCGGTCGTTGGGCGCTTTGCTCATGACCTTGCCGATGACGTTGCTGAGGTCCTCCGGCAGGTCGGCATTAAAATCTTTGGCCCGCGGGATCTCGGCTTTGATATGCGCCAGCGCCAAGTCTCGTTGGGTGCTGGCGACGTAGGGCAGCCTGCCCGTGAACATCTCGAACATGACAATGCCGATAGAATAGACATCGGAGGCGGGCAACGGCTTTTCGCCGCGCGCCTGCTCCGGCGCAAAATAATGCGGGCTGCCCCAGACGACTTCGCTGCGCGTCTGCGTCATCGTATCCGTGTAAGCCTGCGCGATTCCGAAATCCGTAACCTTAACAATGCCCTCGCGGTTGATGAGGATGTTCTGCGGTTTAACATCCGCATGCACAAGCTGCGACCGGTGCGCAAAGCCAAGCCCGGCGCACATTTGGATGGCGTAGTCGAGCGCCTTGTCGAAGGGCAAACCGTCGCGGGCTTTGATCAGCTTTTTGAGATCGTTCCCTTCGATCATCTCCATCACGATGTAATGCGTGGCGCCGTCGCTGCCCACATCATGCACGGTGACGATGTTTGGATGAGCCATCATGGCGACGCTGCGCGCTTCCTGCTGAAACTTTTCCAGGAAAGCGGGATCTTTAGTCAAGTTGGGACGCAATATCTTGACGGCCACCATGCGACCCAACATGCGGTCAAGCGCTTTGTAGATGACCGACATGCCGCCCGAGCCCTGCTGCGCAACGAGTTCATATCGCTGATTGAGTAATGTTTCGCCCGGCATAATCTGGCCTCTTTAAGGTCTCGATATCGGATCAAACAGCTGCTGATATTCGCGCAAGGCGCTGCGGTCGGTCAGGCTGGCGATGTAATCGGCGACCACCCGATGCCTGGGCTCTTCGTCCAACTTGGCGCGGTAGTTGTCCGGCAGTTGACGCGGCTCGCCCACATAACTGGCGTAAAGCGCCTGAATGAAATGTTCCGCGCGCGTCTGCATGCGCACAATTCTAAAATGACGATACATCTTGTGAAAGAGAAAGTCCTTCAGCTCGCGGTTGAGCGCCGCCTGCTCTGCGCTGTGGCAAACCAACGGATGCGGATGCCGCTGAATGGCGAGCGAGTCTGGCGGGTTCAAGGCGCTGATGCGGCGCTCGCTTTCAAATAGCGCATCGTCGACCAACTGGCCGACCAGCTCACGGATGATATTGTGGCGCGACACTTCGTCCAGGCGCCCGCCGCGCCATTTGATTCGGTCGACCACGCGCCGCCATAGATCGAGCTCTTCCAATTGATCGACCTGGATCAAGCCCGATTGCAACCCGTCGTCCAGGTCATGCGCATTGTAGGCGAGTTCGTCGGCGACATTGGCGATTTGCGCTTCGAGCGCTGGTCCCGTCTCTTGCGAAATCTCGCGAAAGGCGGTTCTATCGTAGGCCGTTTCATGTTTGGCAATGCCTTCCAGGGTCTCAAAGGTGAGGTTGAGACCATTCCATTTTGGATAGCGCTGCTCGAGCTTGGTCACGACGCGATAACTCTGATGATTGTGATTGAAGCCGCCGTGCTCGCTCATTAGACTGTTGAGCACATCTTCGCCCGCGTGCCCGAATGGCGGGTGCCCCAAGTCATGCGCTAGACAGATCGCCTCCACCAGATCTTCGTTGGCGCCGAGCGCGCGCGCCAGCGTTCGGCCGATCTGCGCTACTTCGAGCGTGTGGGTCAGGCGCGTTCGGTAATAGTCGCCGGCGTCATTTACAAAGACCTGGGTCTTGTATTCCAGGAGTCGGAAAGCGGCCGAATGCACGATGCGATCGCGATCGCGCTGAAAGGCGGTGCGGTAGCGAGGTTCGGTCTCATGATGAAGCCGCCCGCGCGCGTGGCGGCTGTAAAGCGCGTACGGCGCCAGCGACGCCAGTTCATTGTCTTCCAATTTCAGTCGAAGCGGTTGCATGCGTTCCTCACATCAATTCTAATATTGGCTCGCAAATCTCGCATCATACGGGCAGAGCACATGGGTGTTGCAGTATACTTCGTTCAGCTCTCCGTTTTACGCATAGTCTTGGAATAGTGCAGAAATGGTTAAAATCATCGCCGCATTGACCGACTTTGGACAAGAAGACATTTATGTGGGCTCGATGAAAGCGGTGATGCTCGCTATCTGCCCGTCGGCGCAACTGGTGGATATCACGCACGCTATTCAACGGCAGAACGTGCGCGAAGGCGCCTTCGCACTGTTGAACAGCTATCAGTTCTTTCCCAAGGGGACAACCTTCTGCGTTGTGGTTGATCCCGGCGTCGGCAGCAATCGCCTGGCCATCGCGGTAGATTGCGGGGGCTACCGTTTCGTCGGTCCGAACAACGGCGTTTTGAGTTATGCCCTCGCGCATCTGGGCGCGGAATGCAAGGCAGTGAGACTGGAGAATCAGCATTACCAGGCTGATGTCGTCAGCCACACCTTTCATGGTCGTGATATTTTTGCGCCGGCGGCGGCTCATCTGGCGGAACAGCCCGATGTGTTTGCCGAGCTGGGTGGCGCGCTGGAGTCGATCGTCAGCTTTCCCACCCCTGAATTGAGCTTCGCCCGCCAGCGATTCATCGGCGAAGTGATGCACATCGACCACTTCGGGAATATCATCACCAGCATCGGCGCATTTCAGTGGGCGAACGACGATACGCTTGACCTATCGGCAGTCTGGAGCGCGGATATACCGCCAGTTCAGCTAGCCGCGGCCGACGCCAATATCACCATTCACAGCCACACTGTTCACGGCGTCTCCCACGCTTACCACGAAGTGGCGCCCGGTGAGATTCTGGCTCAGATTGACAGCAATGGCTTTCTCGAGATCGGCGCCAATCAAGCCAGCGCCGCCGACCGACTGGACGCGCAATTGGGCGACAAAGTGATGCTGCGACTGGCGTAATCGCAGCGGGTGAAATATTGCTCGCGGGTCGATATTTGACAAGGCGGCGCAGATATGCTCAAATCCCTGATAGCGGAATGCGCGGCAAGCATCAAACGCCTTTGTGGATTGGCGCCCTCTTCGGCGACCGGTCGGCGGTGGTTGCGCGCAACGAAATGAAAGAAAAATCTGCCGCTTGCGGCGATTCTATGAAAGGAGGTATATGCGCGATTAGGTTAGGCTATACGCGAGGCGGACTCGCGCTTGACGCGGCATCCTCTCGTGTTGAAGCGACTGTATCTCATAAGTGTTCTGAGGAGACTCTCGAAATGAAGAAGTATGCACTCGGATTGATGGTGGTGCTGATGCTGCTGACCGGCGTCAGCATGGCGCAGGATGTTGTGCTGGAATTCCAGCAATGGTGGGAGCC
>JAPOYS010000032.1 GCA_026706455.1 Chloroflexota bacterium
GCACCATCTTGCCGCAGCGCGATCTGGCGCTAAGCCTGGGCGCCGCCGGCTTCCTCAGCAAGCCCCTCAGCCAGCGGCAGCTCCTCGCCGCTCTCGACGCGCAAGTTGACCTCACCCGGCGATAAGGCGCTGACCAGCGTCGATACCGCCGTCAGCAATTGGGGAATGGCAATGCCGCCGCCGCGGACGACGGCCAGCGACTTGCTCACGGTCGGTTGGCTTGAGGGATCACGCGCTGATGTGACCACAATGGGAATATCCCGCAGCGCCGGATCGGCTTTCATCTCCGCGATCAACTGATAGCCGTCCTGCTCCGGCATGACCAGGTCGGACAAGACCACATCCGGCGCCGTATCAAGCATGATCTGCCGCGCCTGTAGCGCGCTGGACGCCCGCAGCACGCGGTAATTCCGCCCGGCTGAAGCCAGCATGCGCCGGAACAAGCGCAAGACATCCGGCTCATCGTCCACGATCAGAATCGTGTTGACCTCATGCTCGAGGCGATCCAGAGCCGCCAGCAAATCGTCCCGCGATATCGGTTTGATTAAATAGTCGTCCGCGCCCAGAGAATCAGCGGCAAAGCCAGGTCCGGGCAACGAGCAGATGATAACCGGCAATCCGAAGGGCAAGGCGATTTCATTTTCGATCCGCCCCAGGCTTTCGCCGACGGAAGCCGCGTTCACCAGCAATGCCTGCGCCGGAAAAGCCTCGATCGCCTCAAGCGCCTCTTCCGCGCTGGTCACCGGCACGATCTCCACATTGTCCAGATAGCGGGCGAGCAGCCTGAATAAGGCGCGTCCGTCTTCAATGACGATCAGGCGCGGACGATCCGCGCTCGCGGGCAATGACGGAATGCGCGTTCGCTCGACATAGGCCGAATAGGGCGAGAACCAGCGCATCATTCCGTCAGCTTCGGTTGAGATTGCCTCTTCAACCGGCAGGCGAAAGTAAAATGTCGCGCCCTGACCCGGCTCGCTTTCCAGCCACATCCGTCCCTTGTGCAGCTCCACAAAGTGCTTGCTGACGCTCAACCCCAAGCCGCTGCCCGCCCAGTGGCTGTGGATGGTTCCATCCACTTGCTGAAAAGGTTTGAAGATCTCGTCCATTTCATCCGCTTTGATGCCGGGTCCCGTGTCCGCCACGCTGATGATGATCGCGCCCTCATCCGCTCGCGCGCGGACCCGCACGCCGCCCCGCGCGGTAAAACGGCCGGCGTTGCTCAAGAGGTTGAGCAAAACCTGCCGGATGCGGACGCGATCGCAATACAGCTCCGGCAGATTCAGCGGGATATCGCTGCGCAAGGTCAAGCCCTTGGAGTTGAAGAGCGGCTGCACGGCCGTAACCGCCTCGTCTACGATCTTGCTGAGCGCCGCGCGCTCCTTCATCAAAGCCATCTGTCCGGCTTCAATCTGGCTCAGGTCGAGCACATCGTCGATCAGGCTCGACAGGTGTTGGCTGTTGCGCAGCACGATCTCCAGGTCCGCCAACAAGGACTGGGGGATGTTGGGTCCATAGGTTTCCGGCGAGTTCAGCGCCATCTCGCTGAAACCGATAATCATGTTCAGCGGGGTGCGCAATTCGTGGCTCACGTTGGCGACAAATTGCTCTTTGGAGCGGCGCGCCTCGTCCGCTTGATGGCGCAGGTCATGCGCCAGCCGGTTCAGCTGCGTCAGTTGGTGATGGGCTTCGGTCAAATCGTCCAGCGCTTGCCGCAGCTGAAACTGGTAATCCCGGCTCTTTTCCAAAGTCGCGCGGCTCTGCTCGTAGTTGGATTCGAACCATTGCCTCGCCAGCAGCAGCGGCCGAGATGACAGCCATATCAGCCAGAGCGTCGCCCAAAGATTGACAGCCGCAGCAATACGCAAAACGGCGTCGACCTGCGATACGCCGAAGAGCAGATAAATGCAGCAAGCGACGGCGGCCGCGGCGCCGGCCGGGCTGCCAATCAACACGGCGGTTAAGCCCGCCGGCAAAGCCAGAAATACCACTGCTTCTTCGGGAATGCGCCAGTGAATCAGCAGGGAATTCGCGCAGAACAATCCGCAGACAAGCGCCAGGGCGGCGACGCGATAGTACGACTTATGCACGAGCCACCAGACAGCCGGCGCCAGCAGCAGCAAGATGACGCCGGGCAAGGTTCCATACGCGGGATCCGGCGAGCTTGTGGCGACTACATAGAGCGCGAAGGCGATCGGAATCACCGGCGCGGCCGACAACCACAAGGCGCTGCTCTTCAATTCCTCAATCTCCGCTTGGAGTCCGTCGACCCTGGTCGTCATGGCTACGCTTCCCCCTGTTCTCAGTAGTTCCTACAAAATAATTAGAAATTGTAGGGGCGACTGACCCGCAGTGTCGGCGGTCGGTGTCTAGGCGACCTACGCGCGGCGGTGAGTCGCCCTCTCCGCAACCGGTATCTGTTCATGCGGGCGAGCCACCGGCTCGCCCCTACAGTTTCCATTGAAAATTCACATGACTAACTTGGAACTACTTCTGTCGGCCGCTGGCTAGCAGCCGTCGGCCCGGCGCGGGGCGCCAGCGAATCGGCAAGCGTTACTGCGATGACAAGCGCTCACATGATGCCGAACTTCCGGAATGCTTCGCTCGCGCTCATGCCCTCTTCAATCGCCTTCTGCACCAGCTTTTCGCCGCGCGCCTTTTCGATCGCGCCCGTGAATATCTCTTCTTCCGCCGCGCGCGGCACAACCAGCACGCCGTCGACATCGCCGAAGACGATGTCGCCGCTGTTGATGCGTAGGCCTTCAATTTCAATGGGAACGCGAAAGTCGATCACCTTGCCGCGCGGACCCTGATCCTGCGCGTAGGAGCCCTGGGCGAATGTCGGAAAATCCAAAGCCAGAATCCCCTGTGTATCGCGCAGGTAGCCATCGACGACGGCGCCGGCCGCCCCCAGCTTGATGGCGCGCGCGCTCATCAACTCGCCCCAAAGCGCGTAACGCGGCGACCCGCCCGCGCAAACGTAGACCTCGTTCCGCTTCAGATCGTCCAGCGCCGCAAACATCAGGCCAAAAGGCTGCGCCATGACCGGATTGTTTGTCGGCGAGGTCCGTTCCGCAAAGACATCCGCCTCCAGCACGGTCATCGCGCGTCCGATGACCACCATATCGGCGCGCAGCGGCTTGATCCGCGGCGGCAAAAACTGATGCAGGAAGCCCAGCTTGTCCATGATGTCGCCCACCACAGCCGTGAACAGCTCGCGCTGGACCAGACTGAACAGCCCCTCGTCATCCTTCCAATCGACCTTCGTCATGATATTCCTTTTCCAAGCGAATCCGCCAACTAGAGGGCGCGATCACATCACCGCGACCGTCGCGTTGTCGATAAAATCCCAGTCCCAGTCGATGCCCAAGCCCACGCCCTGCGGCGGATGGGCGTAACCGTCCGCGTCGATTTGCACGGGGTTCTTTATCCCCAGTTTCATCAGCGAGCTCGGTATCAGCGCTTCAAAAAACTCGCAATTGGAAATCGCGCAGCAGCAGTGCAGATTGACGATTTCCAGCGCCGGGTAAATCGTGGTGTGCACCTCGCAGCGCATGCCGAAAGCTTCCGCCAAATGCGCCGTCTTCATCACCGCCGTCACGCCGCCCTTCCAGGAGACATCGCTGCGCACGATATCGACCACGCCGCTCGCGATGCACTCGGCGGTCGAATAATGCGAGCCGACCAAGACTTCCGTCCCGCAAATAGGGATATCCAGGTCGCGCGTCAGCTTGCGCAAGCCGTTGAAGTCCACATCGTAAAGCGGCTCTTCAAACCAATAATAGTCCAGCTTTTCCAACTCGCGTCCCATGCGCAGCGCCTCTTCGTAATAGGTATGCGCGGTCACCGGGTCGGCCATCAGCTTGAAATGCGGGTCATCGCCGATCGCCTCGCGGCAGAGCCGATAGGCTTCCAGCGCCTCATGAAAGTCGCCGGGCGGGTGCAGCTTGTAGCCGTGAAAGCCCTTGCGCTTGAATTCGGTCGCTTGCTCGGCGTAATCGCTCGGCGCGTCGAGATACATGGAACTGACGTAAGTCGGGACTTTCTCGCGGCAGTGCCCGAGCAGCTTATAGAGCGGCAGGTCAGCGACGCGCCCGGCGATATCCCAAAGCGCGATGTCAAAGGGACCGTAGGAATAAATCGGCGTATGATGCCAGTGACGCTCGTAACGCCGGAATTCGTGCCAGTGCTTCTCGCGAGCGAAGGGATCCTTGCCCAGGAAGAAAGGCTTGATCGACTGCGCCGCGATCGAGCCGGCCATCTCCGCGCCCATACCGGCGAAGCCCATACTGACGCCGTCGACGCCTTCATCGGTTTTCAGGGTGATCATGAGAAAGTTCAACTCAGAGCGGTGGCTATCGCGCAGTTCCTTCTCGGACATCACCTCTTCCTGGTGCTTGCACAGCCGAATCTCGATATCGGTGATCTTCATGGACATTCTCCCATCTTGGCGGCGATAGGCAGATTCTAACGGATTGCCGTGAATCTGACAGCCACTGCGATAGTTAGGGGTGGCGAATTGGCTGAGCATCGCGAAGTATTTTTCAACACAGAGCGCGCAGAAGTAGTTCCAAGTTAGTCATGCGAAAGAAGCGAGCCTCGTAGGGGCGACCAATCTGGTCGCCCGCTGCCGCTGCGACTTGTGGTTTTGGGCGACATGGTAGGGCGCGTAGACACAGCCCGCCTGTCGCCCCTACAAGGCTTGTCCGGTAGTGTGTCAAAGTGCGGTTGTTTGAGTAGTTTATGTCTCCATACCCCCCACCCCAAACCCCTCCCCCATAAAGAGGGAGGGGCTTTTTCGCAGATTTCGGAGTTTCTAGCTCCCCTTCCCTCCTTGTGGGGGAAGGGGCCGGGGGATGGGGGTAGAATTGTGCGTCAACCTCCCAGTAGCGGACAAGCCCTACAAATCGTTGCTTTAGTGAAATTTGCATTACTTTATTGGTTCTACTGAGAGCACAGAGAATATTCTGAGGGTCAAGTAACTTGGCGGCAGGCGCAGCGTTCAACGGACTCGCCTGTGCCTGAAATCTGTGGCGGCCGCTCAATCGCGCGTCTGCCCGATCAACCGCCGTGATAATAGACGCGCTTGGCCGAGCTGCGGAAGATGATGAAGGTCAAGATCAGAATGACCAGGAAGAGCAACCAAGCCATCGCCGAAGCATAACCCATCTTGAAATAGGCGAAGGCGTTGTTGAAGAGATAAAGCGAATAGAAAAGGGTTGCGTCGCCCGGTCCGCCCTCGGTGATGACGTAGGCTTCGGTGAAGTACTGGAACGCGCCGATCAGCCCCACAATCGTGTTGAAGAGAATAATCGGGCTGATCATCGGCACGGTCACATGGCGGAACTTGCGCCACAGGCTGGCGCCGTCCAGCGAGGCCACATCGTACAGCTCCTGCGGCACATCCTGCAGCGCCGCCAGATAAATCAGCATCATCCAGCCCGTGCCCCACATGCTCATCATGATCAGCGCCGGCTTCGCCCATTGCGGATCGGAAAACCAGCTGATGATCGGCAAGCCCAGCTCAGCCATGATGACGCTGACGGCGCCGTACTGCGGATGCAGCAGCCAGGTCCAGACGATGCTGGTGGCGACCAGCG
>JAPOYS010000138.1 GCA_026706455.1 Chloroflexota bacterium
AAGCAACCCCTCAAAAGTTCTGACTTTCAGTGTCCAATAAATCAGGACCACTACACCATACCCCCCACCCCAAACCCCTCCCCCATAAAGAGGGAGGGGCTTTTTTCGCAGATTTCGGAGTTTCTAGCTCCCCTTCCCTCCTTGTGGGGGAAGGGGCCGGGGGATGGGGGTAGAATTGTGCGTCAACCTCCCAGTAGCGGACAAGCCTTACAAATCGTTAGCTTTAGTGAAATTTGCATTACTTTATTGGTTCTACTTATAATCGTTTCTTATCGAGAGAAAAGTAGACGCCGCTGTGACACGCCATTTTCACCCGGCGCATCGCCGGCAAGCAATCCAATGGGCGCGGAATCTGCTCGCGCATCGATTCTATGTCTTGGACACCGAGACCACGGGCCTCGGGCCCGTCGATGAAATCGTTCAGATTGCCATCTTGGACGCGAACGGCGCGGATGTGATGAATCAGGTGATTCAGCCCACGCTGCCGATTCCGCCAGTCGCTTCAGCCGTTCATGGCATCCGCGACGCAGACGTCCTTAGCGCGCCCAGCTTTAAGGACATCTATATTCAGCTATCCACCCTCCTGGCTGGGCAGGTTGTCATCGCCTACAACATGGACTTCGATTGGCGGATGCTGCAACAGACGACGGCGCGCTTTCGCCTGCCGCCGGTGCGCACCGGCAAACGCGACTGCGCGATGAAACAATATGCCCGGTATAAAGGCATCCGCCACAGCAACGGCCGCAATTATGTCTGGCACAAACTGGGCGTAGCCGTCGCGCAAGAAGGGCTGAAAGCCGCGCCGGCGCATGACGCCCTCGGCGACGCCCGCATGACCCTCTCCCTCATTCGCAAGATGGCTTCCTCCGGCTGATCCCGCGCGCCAGCAAGCGCCCTCCTCACTGAGTATCGCCGCGACAGGCAGCGCCAGCGACCAACAAACAAGTGGCGCATGGGTTTGTGCGATAAAGCGAATCGTACTTTAATGAAGTTGGCAACAAGTGGGCGGCTAGCGCGTAAATTCAGTCGCGACCGAAATCCGCTGTCTCAACCTATGGACAGGAGCGTCTGGCGCCATCGTTGCTGCCAGATGAATTTGGTAGCCGGAAGCCCGTCTGGAAGTTGAATTCACCCGAAATTAAGGATAGGAACGAGCCGTGAAAACATCAAGCGCCATATCCTTACGGCAGATACTCGTTGCGCTGCTGCTGCTGTCGCTTCCAATCGGGCCGACGCTGGCGGCCGACATACGGGTGGATGCCGATTGCAGCCTGGAAAATGCCATCGCATCGGCGAACGAAGGCGTGATGGCCGCCCCAAGAGCGGACTGCGAAACCGGCGCTGCCGACGATGGCAACGCGCAAGTGGATGACGACGGGGTCGAGATTCCCGCCGGTCTGGACACAATCACGATCGATATCGCGGGCGCGGTCGAGGGTGTCATCACGATTGGCGCCCCGCTGGCGGTCACAACCAACATCGCAATTGACGGCAGCGGCTTCACCGTCGAGGGCGCCGGCAACCAGATATTCAATGTCACTGACGGGTCCTTGACCATTTACGACCTTACTATGAATGGGGGCTGGACCGAGGGCAGCGGCGGCGCGATCGCCGTTCACAATGCAGCCCTCACGCTGAACAATAGCGTCGTTAGCGGCAGCGGCGCGCGCGAGTTGGGCGGCGGCATCTACGCCCTGGACAGCGCGCTTACGCTGATCAACAGCGTGGTGAGCGCGAACGCGACCGGCATAGTCAACCGACCGGAACCGCCGCAGCCAGCCGCGGATGACGCTGAAGGCGAGACGGCGCAAGCGGAGCAGTCAGCCGAAAGCCAAGCGAGCGCGCCGGCGGAGACGATAACCTGGGTCACCTTCGGCGGCGGCATCTACTTTGAAGGCGCGGATAGCAGCCTGATCATCGACAGGAGCGGCCTGGATAGAAATGTGTCGCCGTCCAATGGCGCTGGGCTGTACATTGCCAGCGGCGCCGTCACGATTCGAAACTCGACCGTCAGCAGCAACGTTGCCCGCGGAGACGGCGGCGGAATATACAACGCTGGCGACAGCGCGTTCACCCACGTGACGGTCGTCAATAACGTCGCCGCGAACACGGGCGGCATCGTCGACAGCGCCATGCTGCTCCTTTACAACAGCATCTTGGCGGACAACGACGGCGGCGACTGTTCCGGCACCCTGAACGCGACTATCGGCAATCTGATCCGCGATCTCTCTTGCGGCCACGATGGGCTCAGCGCCGACCCCAACTTGCTGCTCTTGGGCGGGTCGCCCCCCTACTATCTGCCGCAAGAAGGCAGTCCCGCCTTGGATGCCGCAGCGGCCGATTACTGTGAGTTGACAGACCAGCGCGGCATCAACCGCGCGCCGGACGCCTGCGATATCGGCGCCGCCGAGCATCAAGAGGGCGTCTTTGAGTTCCAGATTCAAAGCGCCATGGCGCTGCTTTCCGGGGCGGCGTCCGACGGGGCTTCATCCGCTGAAGATCTCGCAACCGAGGAGCCGACGCCGGAAGAGCCGACGCCCGAGCCGACTCCATTGCCACCCACCTGCGAGCGATTGCCCGCCCACATCACCGTCTCCGCGGCGAGCGGCACGGAATGCAAAGTCTTGGACGCGGCCGGCGTCGGCAACGAGGTCTTGATCAACCACGGATTCCTATACGCCGTCGATATCTTTGGCTATGTTACGGGCGTCAATAAGACCTGTTTCCAATCTGAAGAAGGGATCATAGTCCTGCTTGACGCCGCCAACGCGCCGCGCAACATCGTGCTGCCGCAATCCCGCCGCGAGCCCGATGGCTGGATTTGCGCCGATGTCGACCGCGCCGGCACCGTTGTCTTGATGCCGCGGGTCTTTCTCGAGTCAGGTCATATTCCCGAGCCAGTTTGGGACTTGACTGGCTGCACGGTCACGACTACCGAAATCCTCAATTTGCGCAGCGAACCGAATACCACCAGCGAGATCATCGCTAACGTGCTCAGCGAAACGCGATTGACGGCTGACAGGAAGACCACCCATTTCTTCCGTGTGAATTACTTCGACCGAATCGGCTGGCTCAGCGCCGACTATCTGTCTGCGTCCGACAACTGCGCCTAATGCCCGGCGCCAGCAGGAGCAGAATCCGTCGGGGCGACTCTTCGGGTCGTCCCCAAGTCAGCCCGCCCAATCGACGGCGCAACCCTTCTACGCCGCCCTGCAGCCACATATAATCGTCCGTGTCAAAACTGCGATCCTGAGGATCGGCGCATGCGCTTTGATGGCAAGGTTGCCCTGATAACTGGTGGCTCGCGAGGCATTGGCCGCGCCATCGCCCAGGGATTCGCCGCCCGCGGCGCCACCGTAGCTTTGCACTACAAGGGGAATCACGAGGCGGCAGAAGCGACGCTGGCAAGCCTCGATGGCGTCGGTCACATGCTGGTCGCCGCGGATATCGCTGATGCCGCAGCCGTGGCCGACATGGTTCAGCGCGTCGTCGAGCGCCTGAGCCGCATCGACATTCTCGTAAATAACGCCGGCATCTATGAAGAGCTGACCCTAACCGAGGCCAGCTACGAAGACTGGGCGGCGCACTTCAGGCGCGCGCTGCAAGTGAATCTGGCAGGCGCTGCCAATGCAAGCTATTGCGCGGCGCGTCACATGATCGCGAATGGCGGCGGACGCATCGTCAACATTTCGTCGCGCGGCGCTTTCCGCGGCGAACCGAACGCGCCCGCCTATGGCGCCAGCAAAGGGGGATTGAACAGCTTGGGCCAGTCGCTGGCCAAGTTGCTGGCGCCGCACAATATATTTGTCGGCACGGTCGCCCCCGGCTTCGTCGAGACGGATATGGCAGCTGAGCGCCTGGCCAGACCAGACGGCGCCGAGATTCGGCGGCAGTCGCCGCTCGGCCGCATCGCCAAGCCGGAGGAAGTCGCCCATGTCGCCATGTTCCTCGCTTCCGATGGCGCTGAGTTCACGACGGGAACGATCGTCGACGTAAACGGCGCCTCCTATCTGCGCGCCTGACTGCCGGGGTCCCGCCTCCGACATGCCCATTGAGATCCTCGAAACCGAGCGCCTGCGCATCCGCCAATTCCACGAATCCGATCTGGACCGTTGCCGCCAATTTCGCCGCGAGGTCTTTGCGCTCGACGAATCGCCAAATCGCGCTCGCAGTTGGCTGTTATGGACAATCGACAGCTACCGCGAACTTTCCTATCTAGGTCAACCGCCCTACGCCGATTACGCTGTCGAAATAAAAGATAGCGGCGAGTTGGTTGGCGCGGTCGGCATCGTGCCCGCGCTCGTGCCTTGGGGCGCTCTGAAGGGCAATCCGGCTGACCAGTTGCTAAGCCCGGAGATCGGCTTGTTTTGGGGAATAATGCCAGACTTCCGCCGGCGCGGTTTCGCCAGCGAAGCCGCCGGCGCGCTTCTCGCCTATCTCTTTCACGATCTGGCGGCGAGGCAGGTGGTGGCGACAACCGAGCGCGACAACATCGCATCGCGGCGCACGATGCAAAGGCTTGGCATGAGGCTGCTGCGCAATCCGAATCCGGAACCGCATTGGTGTCAAGTCGTCGGTCTGATTGAACATTCAGGCGAGCGCTGAGCGGCCAATTCTCAATCAAAAGGTGAATGACCGCATCCAATGCGCTATAATCTGAATCATCAGCGTCTTCACTGCCTCGATCCGTCGCAATCGTTGCCATGCTGAAAACGAGGCGGCAGGACACCGAAAAATCAAATGACTATCAATAAGGAGTAGACCATGAACCGCATATTACTTTCAGCAATTGTACTGCTAGCGCTTGTGGCGGGCATCGTCGGGGCGCAAGACAGCTACGAGCTCACGATCATGCACACCAACGATGTGCATGGCCATCATGAGCCACAGCGCAACGGCGATGGCGGCGCCGCCCGTCAGGCTACAGTCGTCCAGCAGATCCGCGCGGAAGGCGGCAACAGCCTGCTGCTGGATGCCGGCGACCGCTACACCGGTACGCTCTTCCATGTCCAATATCGCGGGCAAGACAGCGTGCAGATCATGAATGCCATTGGCTATGATGCCTTCGTGCTGGGCAACCACGAGTTCAACGAAGGCAGCGAAAATCTGGCGGAATTCGTCACTGGGCTGGAAATGCCGACTGTGAGCGCCAATATCGACTTCAGTGAAGACCCCTATCTGGCGGGCCTGGTCGCGCCGTCGGTCGTCTTGGATGTGGGCGGCGAGTCGATCGGCATTATCGGGCTGACCACGCCGGAAACCGTGATCCTGAACCTGCCCAGCAAAGATCTCGTCTTTCACGACAACCTGGCTGAAATCACTCAAGAGCAGGTCGACAGCTTGAGCGCCCAGGGCATCGACAAAATCATCCTGCTTTCGCATCTAGGCTATGGACCCGATCTTGAGGTGGCGCAGGCAGTCAGCGGCGTCGATATCGTAGTCGGCGGGCACACC
>JAPOYS010000034.1 GCA_026706455.1 Chloroflexota bacterium
GGGGCGACAGGCGGGCTGTGTCTACGCGCCCTACCATGTCGCCCAAAACCACAAGCCGCAGCGGGCGACCAGATCGGTCGCTCCTACGAGGCTCGCTTCTTTCGCATGACTAACTTGGAACTACTTCTGTGCTCTCTGTATTCAAAAAGGGACGGAGCGGCATTCGCCGACTTATAATTGACCACGATCTTTGCGACTCGCAGGCAACTAACAACTGCAAAACGAGTAGGTTGTCTGCCATAATGGAAGCTTGTTCCGCAAACACATATCAGGATTGAATCGTACGCATGCCACGAATCGCCGTATCCGCAAACGCGCTGGTCGATTACAGCCCCGATCGCTGGCGCCTGATTCAGGTCGATGATCCGGGCGAGCCGAAGCTGCTCGTCGAAGCCAAGAGGGGTCTGCCTCTTCGTTACAACGGTTACTTCGCCGTCAGCCGCGATTTGCCCGAATCCGGTGAAATCCATACCGCCGACCTGGGACAGGTCGTGCTCGGCTGGTCAAATGAGACGAGCTCCTGGCAATTGGGCATCACCTTGTCGCCCGAGATCGCGCTCGCGCGTTCGAGCCGCTGGTTTGAGCTGCTGCGTTTGACCGCTGCCGATGCCGCCGCGCATGAAGCCAAAGCGATTCAACTGGGCAAGGCGCTGGCTGATACGCTGGGCATTCCCCTTGCCTCGACCGCGCCCGTAGATACGGCGCTTGAGCCCGAGCCGGAAGCGATTTCCCGCGAGGCGCTGCCGCTCGATCTGGGTCTATGGCGCCTGGAAGAAGCGGACCGCATGCGCGGCGCCGATGGCGAGCTGCGCCTGACGCGCGAGAAACGTTGGCTGCGCGCCAAACAGCGCCAGATCGCCTGGTATGCTCTGCTCGTCGGCGTCTACCTGTGGGTCTCCTTGGCGACGCTCAGCAGCGAGCTGGGCTTGCCCATCGCCGGCACCACGATATCGGCGCCACTAAGCCTATTTGGTTTGAGCGTCGCTGACGTACCGTTTGCCGATCCAGCGTTGCTGCCCTATCTGGGAATCGGCGTGGCGATCATGCTGCTGCTGGGGATCGTCCGGCTGCTATGGATTGTTCAGCGCGAGCCGAACGCCATCGTCCTGAATCCCTATGAAAAATCTGTCAGCGCCTGGCGCGGGAGCCAGCGGCTCTGGCGAGTGAACGCCGGCAGCGTGCAGTCGATCTACGTCAGCGAAGTGGTCAAGAAACGCGGGCGCAAGCCGACAGTCTTTCATGGCGAGATCAATTTGCACTTGCTGGACGGCCGCTTCCTGCCGCTGCTGGTCGACAGCGATAAGATCGTGAGCGCGCTTTTGCCGGATCGCGATCCGGCGACTGAGAAGGCGAAGCCCGCTGGCGTGCAGGCGCTGGAGCCGGACGCGGTCAACACGGCGCTGCAGGCGGCCGCCATTCATATCGGCCTATGCCTGGGCGAGCTGCCGATCTGGCACGACCGGCGCCTGAAATGAGCTCGATTGGACGCGCTCGAAATGTAGGGCTGCGCGGCTGCATGTTGGCTCTGCCACGCGTTTGGTGTGCGTACAGGCGAGCCGCCGGCTCGCCCCTACAGCGACTTAGTTTATGCTACATTTAGAGATTGTGCGAAAGTAGCGGACGATCGTTGTAGGGGCGACTTATCAAGTCGCCCGCTTTGAACAGTCCTGACAAATTTATACGGCTCTAACGAGGGCGCGATGAAAATCAAAGTGATAGTCAACACCAGTTTTCGGCGCATGGACGAGATCTTCTCGCCCGCAGACCAGCGGCGGATGGCTGACCTGGTCGAGGTGATCTGGGGCAAAGACGAGCGCATGCCGGCGGCCGATTTCGAGCGCGCCCTGCCCAGCGCTGATGTGGTGGTCACATCCGGCTGGCACTACGGCGATGCGCTGGATCGAGCCGAGCGCCTGAAAGCGATCATGGATGTCTCCGGCAGTTTTCCCCTCAGTCTCGATTATGAGGCCTGCTACCTGCGGCGCATCCGCGTCTTAAGCGCGGCGCCCGGCTTTGGCCGCCAGGTGGCCGAGTTCTCCCTCGGGCTCGCGATTGACGCCGCGCGCCAGATCTCGTACGGCGACCGCCTGATGCGCCGCGGAGCAGAGCAGTATCTCTGGCACGGCAATGTCGACACCTTCTTGCTCTACGACCAACCGGTCGGCATCATCGGCTACGGCGGGCTGGCGCGCGCGCTGCATCCGCTGCTGCTGCCCTTCGGCGTCAGCATCTCCGTCTACGATCCCTGGCTCAGTGAGGGCTATCTGAGGCGGCAAGGGCTGCAACCCGTCTCGCTGGAAGAACTGATGTCGAGCTCGAAATTCATATTCGTGATGGCGATCCCGTCCGTGGAAAACCGCGCCATGCTCTCGCGCGAGCTGCTGGAGTTGATTCAGCCAAAGGCGGTGCTGATTCTGGCGAGCCGCGCCCACGTCATCGACTTTGACGCGGCGACGGAGTTGGTGCTGGAAGGGCGCTTCAAGCTGGCCACCGATGTCTTCCCGATTGAGCCGCTGCCGGCCGATCATCCGATACGCGCCGCCGAGGGCGCTACGCTATCCGCCCATCGCGCTGGGTCTGTGGCGCAGGGCATGGTCGAGCTGGGCGAGATGGTGGTGGACGATCTGGAAGCGATCGTCAAGGGCATGCCGCCGCGCCGCCTGCAAATGGCTGAGCCGGAACTGAGCATGCGCTACACCAGCACGCGGGCGAAATCGCCTGATTCGACCTAAGGATGAGCAATCGCAGCAGTTTTAGATTAGCCTCTTCTGCGCAGGCTTCCAGATTCCATCCGAGTAAAGACGTTCTACGGACTTCTCGAAGTCTTGAACAGCGCTGATATGGTTGTTGAGAAACCAGCGCTTGTGATCGGCCAAATACGACTGCCTAATCGACTCATTGCGTAAATCCAGTGGAACACGCTTCATTCTTGGATCGACACTATCAAAACCCGAAAATTCGCTCTGCAAACGATCCTGCGCTATTTTGAGATAATCGGGATTAATCTCAATTCCTGTTCCAAATCGGTTGAGTTGCTGGCAGACGCGAAGTGTCGTCCCGCTACCGAAGAATGGATCGAGCACACGGGCACCTTCATTGCTTGAAGCAAGGACGAGTCGCTCAATTAGCCCTTCCGGCTTTTGAGTTGGATGATTCTGTCTATTGTCGTTGCAATAGTGGACATGAGAAAATTCCCATACGTCCCCGGGATTAGCTCCCCTCATATTGTTACGTTCACGATAATACTTCTGTGGTACACGTACTGCATCAAGGTTGAACACGAAATCCCGCGACTTTGTAAACATCAGAATGTCGTCATGCCTAGGAGAGAATCCTTTAGTTTTCCCGACGCCTTGCGTATAGTGCCAAACTATCCAATTGCCAAAGTGCATTCCCAGTTCGCGTTCGAGGATTTCATATAGGTATGCAATGAACCGGAAACCCATGAACACGTAAATTGTGCCCCGCGATTTAAGTAAACGTGATGCCTCACAGAGCCATCTCTGTGTGAATTCCAGGTATTCATGGAAACCGCGATTGTCAAAATTGTTACCGTAGTTCTTTCCGAGATTGTATGGAGGATCGGCGACTATAAGGTCAAACGACCTCGATTTGAGTTTTGGAAGCTCGCAGAGCGCGTCGCCCAAGATGAGCTTTTGGTCAATCACTGCTCTTGATCCAACCATGCTTGTTCGCGAGTGCCAGCCACTCTTCAAAAGAGCGTCTCAACGGCATGGATTACGAATTCCGAGCAGTCATAGTAGTCTGGGGATTCAAACGGAATTTTGAGATCTTGAAGCTCGTACATTCTACGCTCTTAACTCCTTACGCCCCGCATCGTCTCCGCCCGCAGGTGATCCACCACCGCTTTTAGCGCCTCATCCTTTGTGGCGCCGTGTGCCAGGCAGTCGTGATAGACCGCCAGTTGCCGATCCGAGCTCGTGCCTTGCTCCAATATGGTTTGCACATAATTGATCTCATCGCGCGAGCCAAGTTCGTCAGCCACATCTTCAAGCAGCTCCAGCAATTCCGTCGCCAGCGACCGCATCGGCACCGCTTCCCGCTTGCCGTAATCGATCAGCTGCCCATCCAGCCCCCAACGCACCGCCCGCCATTTATTCTCGGCGATCAATTCATTGGGATAAATCCGCCAACTCATATTCTGATTGCGCAGCTTGATCAGCTTGGCGACCAGCGCTTGCACCAGCGCGGCAATGGCGACCGCCTCATCCACCGTCGTGCAGATATCGCAGATGCGGATTTCGAGCGTGCCGAAGTCTTCGTGCGGCCGGCTGTCCCACCAGATCTTGGTGTAATCGGCTTTGCCGTCCTTCCGCCCCTTGCCCAAGGTCCCAACTTGACCAAAAGTATCAATCAGCCGTTCGTATTCGCTAAAGGATGAAAAGATGGGCGCGGTGCCGGTGCGCGGCAGGTTCTCGAAGATGATGCTGCGATAACTCTTCAGCCCGGTGGGATGCCCGTGCCAGAAGGGCGAGCTGGTGGAAAATGTCAGCAGGTGCGGCAGAAAATAGCGCAGTTGATTCTGGATATCGATCAGCAGATCGAGTTGCGGCCGCGTCGTGCCGAAGCCGACATGCACATGCATGCCGAAGATCAGCATTTGCCGTGCCACCTCTTGCATGTACTCCTTGAGATCTTGGTAGCGTTCGCCCGGGTTGGCTTCTTGCTCTTCCCATTTGGCGAAGGGATGGGTGCTGGCGGCCAGGATGCAATAGCCGTGACGTTCGGCCACCCGGTTCACCTCGCGCCGCAAGCGCAGGAGCTCAGCCCGCGCTTCTTGCACATTCTGGCAGATGGCGCTGCCGATTTCGATTTGCGATTGCATAAACTCGGGTTTGACCTGATCGCCAATCTGCCGGAGGCCTTCATCGTGCAGCAACTGCTGCACAACAGCCGCGAGCTTGCCGGTCTCGGGATCAATCAACTGATATTCTTCTTCAATTCCGATGGTCAACGGCGCTGAATGCATGAGCCACCCCCAACACCACAATTACGACTCAGTAACAGATATTATCACAGACCTACAGCCTAGCCAAAACGCCTAGCGCCCGCGCCCGAACCCCGATTGAAATCTACGGGCGAGCCACCGACTCGCCCCTACAGATTCAATTGTTTGCGGATATATTATTTCTGCCCGAGCTATGCAATTGCTTGCGCCGGACGGCGGCGGTCCACGCTAATCCAGCGGCCAATCCCGCACTTCGCAGCGCGCCGCCCAGTCAGCGTACATGCCGCTCATCTGAGCGACGCGTTCAGCCTCGCCCGCGCTGAGGTCGTTCAGCTCGGTGCGATCCTCGATCATATTGTAGAGTTCCCAAGCGCCCGGGTGTTTGCTGACCAGCTTCCACTCGCCGATGCGAATAGCGCGGTTGCCCTCATGCTCCCAGTAGAGTGGTTTCTCGCGCTGCCAATCCGCGCCTTCCAGCGCCGGACGGAAGCTCTCGCCCTCGACCGACTGAATCGCCTTCCCCTCATATTCGCTCGGATACTCCGCGCCCGCCAAGTCGGCAAAGGTGGGCAGCACATCGATAAACTGTACCGGGCTGTGGCAGACGGAATCAGCTTCGACCAGCGCCGGGTAATGCACGATGCAGGGCGATGAGATGCCGCCCTCATGCACCCAATGCTTGTAAAGGCGGAAGGGCGAATTGGAGGCGTTCGCCCAAGGCAGATCGTAACTCATAAAGGTGTCGGCGGGTCCGGGCCGCATATCGACGCGGTTGCCGATACGCACGCGCCGGCCATCGGGCAGCGTCGGCACATAAGAACGATGATCGCGCCAGCCGTCCTCAGCCATGAATTCGGCGCAGCCGCCATTGTCGGACAGGAAGATTATCAAGGTGTCGTCCGTGATTTCGAGCGCGTCGAGTTTCGTCAAGATGCGCCCGATGCCCTGATCCATGCGGTCAATCATGGCGGCGTAGGTGGCCATGCGCAGGTCTTCCCAGTCTCTGTTTTCTTCCGTCTCCCAGGGATGCGAATCGTTATCGCGCGGCGAAATCCGCCAAACCGGGTCGAGGATGCCCAGGCTGTTGAGTTCTTCGTGCCGGTTCCGCCGCAAGCTGTCCCAGCCGGCGCGGTAAGCGCCTTCGTATTTGGCGATGTCTTCCGGCGGGGCATGCAGGGGCCAGTGGGGCGCGGTATAGGCGACGTGCAAGAAGAAAGGCGCGCCAGCCGTATGCGCTTCGCCGATCATGTCGACGGCTTTGTCGCTGATGGCGTCTGTATAGTAGAAATCATCGGGATAATCCTGGACGAAGTCGCCATCTTCCGTCAGGGCATGCGGGTAGAAGAAGCTGCCGGCGCCGACGAGCGTGCCATAGAAGCGGTCGAATCCACGCTGCTGCGGCGTCGGATAGCCTTCGGCGCCGGGCTTCCAAGTCTCCGGTTCCTGCGCCAGCATTTGCCCGCCGGTATGCCATTTGCCGGACATCATCGTCTGGTAACTGGCGCTCTTCAGCACTTCGGCGATGGTCACCGCGTCATCGCGCAAATAGCCCTGATAGGCGCGCGTGCCGCGATTCTGCACCATGTGGCCCACGCCCGCTTGCTGCGGATGCAAGCCCGTCAGCAGCGCCGCCCGCGACGGACAGCAGCGCGCGAAGCTGTACATCTGCGAGAAGCGCGCGCCATTCGCCGCCAGCCGGTCGAGATTGGGCGTGGCGATCTCCGAGCCGAAGCAGCCGATATCGGAATATCCCAAGTCATCGGCGAGTATTAGGATTATGTTTGGTTGCGTCATGTGACCTCTTTTCCTATTTTTACCAGCGAGGACACCGAGTGCGCGGCGAGATACCGAAAGACAAATGACTATCCTCTGTGCCCTCAAAATTCTCGGTGTACTCGGTGGTTAAGAATTCTCCCGCTGAAAAGCCCGCGCCTCAGCCAGCGTCGGCATCATGCAGCGCACAATTGAAATAAGAAAGACTCCTCAATTGAGGAGTCTGCGCCAACTCTTGTCCGCTATCAGTTCGAGCGGGATTTTGATTTTCCCGGATCTTTCGGACGAACTGGGGGTTTAGCGGCTGCCGATGTATGCTCGCGAGGCGGTGATACCTGTTTGGGGTATAACTTGTCGCCGTCCACGACATACTCCACCATGGGCGTTTTGGTAACCGCCGTGTTGTTTTCTCTCATGCTGAATCCTCCTTGCCGCACACAATATTATGATACGTTAGCAACTATGTATAAGCTATTATGGGAAGTTACCTTCCAATCTCCAAATTCGGGCACTTCAACCTGAAACTCATACAGCCCATCTGAAACATAATTGAACCTTCTAAACTGAAACGTAACAAATTTGCTGTTCGATTGGCTCAGATCAATTTCGAATCGCATTTCACCGATTATCTCGTTGTCGCGCGGCGCCGAAACTCGCAGGACCGCTGGATATACCTTAGATTCAGCGTCTGACTCCCTATACTAATATGAGACTAGGCTAAATGGTTGATTTAATGGAACAACGACCGGGCCCGGCTGCGGCAAGGAAAGCGACAGAACTGTATCTGCAAACACTTTGTGAAGCACCACTGAACCGTCATCGAGCCTTCCGTAATCTCTGCATAGAACTGACCAACCGAGCCTCATGCATCCACCTTATCACAATTCTCCCGCTGAAAAGCCCGCGCTTCCGCCAGCGTCGGCAGGGACGGGATCGCGCCCTTGCGCCGGCAGGTCAGCGCGCCGACCGCATTGGCGAAGTCAAGAATCTCCGGCAGCTTCGTTTGCCAGCTCGCGCGATTTTCCAGAATGCCGATCAGCATGGCGGCCACAAAGGCATCGCCAGCGCCGGTCGTGTCGACCGCTTTGACCGCGTAGCCGCCATGCTCGATAGCGCTCCCGTCTTTGAGATACGCGGCCGCGCCCTTCGCGCCATAGGTGACGCATATCATTTCCATGCGCTCGCGCCACAAGGGGGCGACATCAGCGCCGCCCGTCAGAAAGGTCAGCTCCTCGTCGCTTATTTTCAGTAGATTAGCTGTCTCCAAGCCCGCCAGCATTCCGGCTCTGGCGGCTTCGGCGCTATCCCAAAGCGGCAGGCGCAGGTTGGGATCGTAGGAAATGAATTTGTCGGCCGCAACGGCTCGCTCCAGCGCCAGGCGCAAGGCGGAGGCGGCCGGCTCGCGGATGAAGGTGATGCTGCCGTGATGGAAAATATCGCAGGCGTCGATCGCGGACCTATCGACATCTTCGGGTTTCATCAGCATATCGGCCGAGGGATGGCGGTAAAACATGAAACTGCGGTCGCCATCGGCAGTGTTGGAGACGAAAGCCAGCGCCGTGCGCGCTTCGCTCGAATAGGTGAGGCTCCCGATATCGACCGATTCAGCCGCCAGCACATCGGCGAGATGGCGCCCGAAGGGATCATCGCCGACCTGGCCCATAAAGGCGGAACGGCAGCCTAGACGCGCGACGGCGGCCGCTACGTTGGCAGGCGCGCCGCCGGGCGCTTTGACAAATCCCGAGGCGTCGCCAACGGTCACACCCACTTCCAGCGCGACAAAATCGATCAGCAACTCGCCAAACGACAGGACAGACATGGCACAACTCGTTTAGTTTGTTGCGTATCTACCAGTTTCCGAATTTCCCGATAGCATCGCCATACACCAGTATTTCCGAGTTAAATTCTTTATAGTCAGGAATATATTTGTAAAGCATTTCCATTGCTTTCGGCTTATTCATATTAAATCTGACTTCTTGATAATGCCGACTACTGTCATTACGCATCTCTAATTCACCAACATTCAGACCTTTGTATCTGAACAGAACCTTTTGATCAGAGAACTGTCCTTTAGCTTTTTTTGTCGAGTTAACAACCTCAAAATTGTTTCCCAGATGTTTGACAACATCTTTATTGTAAAACACATGATATCTGTCTTCATCCAGCACAGTAAGATAGTCTACTTCACCAGCGTTAAAAATGGACTTACCCAAGAAAGCACGTAAGAGCGCTTTCCGCTGGAAGCGGTCCTTCAGTTCTCTCATAGGTGTCTTGAGACGTTCCTTGAAAATTGCGGGGTTCTGCTCGTATTCATCATACGATGGCGGAAAAGCATCTATACAATGTATGAGGAGAGTGCCGACTCCGTTGAGCGCCTGAAACCCATCGTCTTCAATAAATCTGTTTCGACCATAAAGAAAAATTTGCCATTTCTTCTGACCACTCTTTACGGAATGGGCATCACCTGAGGGATCAATTACGTCTTTTTTTGCCTTTTTATCGTTCTGGTAATCGGTATCCATTCCAAGCAATAGCGCAAAAATCGTTGCATTGTCGTGTCCTGCTTGACGGTATTCACGAGCTTGTTCTGACGTTGACGCGCGAGTCTTACTCATCCGAGTATTTCCAAATCAGCAATTCATGAGATTTTTTGATGTGGCTGCCGCCATTGCTTTCCCGCCGGTTAATGCCGATACGAGTGTCGCCCTGTCCAAATGTGTATTGCCATTCAGGAGTAGAGATATTGCAATCCGAATACCAATCTCGAATAACATCACAATCGTTATAAGACAAGATGAAGCCTCCCTTGTGCGATAAGAGCAAATCCCGCAGCAGGTCATGCCGAAAGCCTTGATGGTGAATAGGGAAATTCCTGTGCGGGTACATACCTACGAATGTTTTGCCTTGCTCAAGATAATAGGGCGGATCGCAATAGAGAAAATCGTTGGAGTGTGCAGGTATAGATTCTTCAAAGCTCGCGCAACGCGCAGATAATGTAGGTGCTGTGAAGTTTCTTACTTTCTCGAGTGTTTTCTCGTATCGCTTTTTGTTCAGATATACATCAGAGGGCCAGCCCAGAAAATGTGGTCCGTAAGAAGTATTCGAGTTGAAATAGTAGTGTGCCGCTAAATCATATGGATTTAATGGATTTGTCCCATCCCAGTGTGCTTTCAAGCGCTTTTTCACCGCCGCGAAGGTTTCGCGTGTTGGCTCAAAATTCTGTAAAAGACAGTACAGGCTCTCCGCATCCCGTGTTTGTACAACCCAGTAATTTACCAGTACATCAAAGATGTCGTAAGCCGTTACTTCTATACCTAATTCTCTTGCCAAAGCGATTTCTATAGACCCGCCACCCATAAATGGCGAAACTACTTTGCTCGGCAGTGGACTTGGCAGCAGTTCCACCACGAAACCCACGGCGAGGCTTTTTCCACCAGCATAACGTAGAGGAGACCCTAAATAGCGCTTGTAAGCGAGCTTTCCACGGCTTTGGAGTGCGTTTAGAAACTCATCACGGGAGAGTTGTGCAACTGACAGATTGAGATGCAATTGACGGTTCTGGGTCTTCTCCATGATTGCTATCATGTTCCGCCTCCGCCGCTAATCATATCCATAGTTTCGGTCGCGCGCGACAAATTCGTGAATGAAGCCGCCGCAGTCGCTGGCGATCAATGCGCCGACCGCGAGGTGGAACTCCAGTTTGCCCAGCAACTGCAGCAATTGTGTGAACTGCTGCCGCATGATCAGCATCATGTCGTCCCAGCTGACGTCGTCGGGCAGCCCGCCCTGGCGCAGCTCGCGCATGCTGTCCAGGTATTCCATGGCTGGCTCCACATCATCGAATACCAGTTGGCAGGGCAGGTCGTGGCGGACGACGGCGTAGAAATGCCGCGCGAGGATGCGCGTGCCGTTTTCAAGCGCGAAGGCATCGCTAGGCATGATCGGTGGATTGACTACGTCCGTTCCGTTTTTGCTCAGCAGCACGATGGCGCGGCGGATGAGCACCTGCAATTCGGGCAAGGTCTGCAAGCTGTCCGTAGCGGCCAGCACGCGACCGCCGGGTTTGAGCACGCGTTTGATTTCGGCCAGCCCGACTTCGATATCGGCCAGGTGGTAGAGCACGTGATTCGCCATCACGATGTCGAAGCTGTCGTCCGAGTATGGCAGCCGCATGGCGTCGCCCAAAGCCAGGTGATCGGCGGCGCAGGGGTGATTCAGCAGGAGCTTCGGCGATAGATCGAGGGCGAAGTAGGTGATGCCCGGCTGGTCTTGGGTCAAGCAAGCGTAGTGGCGGCCCCGGCCCGCGCCGATATCCAGGATGACTTCATCGCCCGCCCAATCGAGGGTGGCCAGGGTCCAGCGCGCGAAGTCAATGCGCGGCAGCGCATACTTGGCGTGCGTTTCCTCGCGCACGCGCAGGTTGCGATCGGTCGCGTAATAGCGACGAATTGCCTCCGCTTCGGACATCGCCAATCCAGCGGGTGAAGACTGCCATTGTTTGCCGATAATCTTACTATACTGCCAATTCAACGAACTGCAAGCATTCTTCGTCAGCGGCGGACGCTGCCTGTTTCGAGGCGGGTTGCTAAGCCGATCCCCAGGATTCCCAGTAAGTAAGGGTTTTGGCCGGCACGCGCTCAGCCTTTTGAAAGGTCTCGCCGGTGAAATAGGCGGCTGGCAGCAGGGCAGCCGTCGTCACATCGTCGGGTATGCCCAGGATCTCGTTGCACTCTTTCTCGTAGCTGAGATGCAGCGTCGTCCAAGCCGAGCCGATGCCGCGCGCCCGCAGCGCCAGCATCAGCGACCAGGCGGCCGGGATGATGGAACCGTAGAGACCGGCGTTGGCGGCTGGGCTGCCGTCACTCGCGCGGCCCTGCACGCAGGGGAATATCATCATCGGAACTTCGTGCATGTGGTCGGCCAGGTAACGCGCCGAGCTGATGACGCGCTGCATCTGCAGCGATGGCTCTTCGCCGGGCGCCGAACGCGTCGCCACGCCGGCGTAGGCGTACCAGGAGTCCTTGTAATACTGGCCGATCTGCGCCTTCGTGTCCGCGTCGGTCACGATCAGCCACTTCCAGCCTTGGCGATTGCTGCCGGTCGGCGCCTGGATGGCGATTTCCAGGCAGCGCTCGACCGTCGCGCGCTCGACGGGGCGCGTCAAGTCGAGGCGCTTGCGCACGCTGCGCGTCGTCTCGAGGATGTAGTCTACTGATGCTAAGTCGAAGTTCATGTTTCGTCCCTTTCCTATCACAAACTTGTCGATATCTTACTCGGTGTTTGTTGCAAGAATCTCCGCCAGCCAGCCCAGAATCAAGCGGCTGACGCTGTCGTACTCCGAATCGAAGAGCCGCGTGCCATGCGCGCGCCCACGATACAGGCGGGCGGTCACATCACCCTTGGCCTTGAGGAACATCTGGCGGATGGCGGTCGAACTGCTGGCATCATTCTGCGCCGCGACCAGCAGCGCCGCCCGATCCGCCAAGCCTTCGACCAGCGCCGACTCCGGTTTGACGCCTCGATAATCCAGCCCGGGCGAGAGGGCGACCGCGCCGCGACAAATTTCCACTTGCGCGCAGCTGATCAGCGCGACATTGGCGCCGATGCTGCCGCCGATGATCGCCAGTCCGCTCTCGCTGAGATGCCCGGCTTCGCCCAGCCAGCCGACCCAGCCGGCGGTCACATCGGCGATGGCCGCGTCCCAGTCGCGCGCTCCGCCCGAGTCGCCATGCCCGCGCAGGTCAATGTTGAGCAGCGCGTAGCCGGCGGCGCGCAAGTCGGGGATGAGCGGGTCCCAGGCGGCGCGGTTGCTGTTGAGCATGTGCAGGAGCAGGATGACAGGGGCGTCGTCGGCGGCCGGGTGGAAGTCGGCGGCGAGGGTTGCGGCGTCGCGGGAGAGGGTGATGGGTTCGGGGTGAGGGGCTTGGGCGGTGGCGGGGATGGCGAAGAGAAGCAGTCCGAAGATGGTGCTGGCTAGCAGTTTGCGCATGGTGGGATCCTAGATTGAGAATACGTGGATGAAGAGGGCTATTCGCTAATTCATGCGCTGGATACTTCGCTGACAATGCCTACGTTTGCACTCTTCGATACGAATTCGGTCAACCGTTCCCAAGCTATCGTTCCATCGTCATTCGAGTAGGTATTCAGGAATTCACGCAGAAGCCGATTCAGAAAATTCTCGTATTCCTCTTGGAAAGCCATGTTCCTTTTCTTAGCGCGATATCCGAGCGGCTCGATAATGTCCGTATAAAGTTGCGCATTGCCGGAAATCAGATGCCAGAAATCTTGCCCGCACAGCTTCCAATACTCGATTTCGGCAACGACGATGCCCGCTTCTTTGATTTTGCCTAACTTGTGCGGCTTTCTGTCTTTGCCATACATACAACCGTTCACGGGAACTATTCTTTGATCAGGGTAGCTTGGACTAAGGCGGGAGAGACCATCCCGAAAGTGCCGATACATTCGGTTGACCTGGCTGGAATTACCCCAATTTGGACCCGATTTGATATCGACCATGTAGACGATGCGGTCCCTTTCAAATACGAGATCAATACCGGTGAGCTCCGTAGTTGACGGCTTGTACCCGCCGTAAACCTGCTCGGCGACAAAGACTGCGACTCCTTCCAAGAACGTTCCAAACAGACCCTCTTCTTGTGAAGACAGAAAAGCATCCATTATGCCTGTAATCATGCGTGTAACGCTTGGCGATTTTGCCTTGAACAGATAGGGATTTTTTCTGCTAAGCACATCATTGAGTTGTTTTTTCTTAACCGTATCCAAGCGCTTCTCATGGAAGGATCCGATATTCTCTTCGACATAATCCTGAACAGCTTGCAGCAAGTCGTCGCTCATGCGCGCCTCATAGAAGTTGCTTTTGCGAGTAATTCAGCCGCGTCTCTATCGCTTCAACATATTCTGGCACGATCTCGATGCCGATCGCTTTGCGCTTCATTTCTTGCGCGACGTACAGTGTAGTGCCCGAGCCCGCAAAAGGATCAAGCACAGTATCGCCTGGAACCGTGAACAGTTTGATGAACCATTCTGGAAGCTGCTTCGGGAAAACCGCGCTATGTCCCTGATTATTGGTCTCGGTTGCCATATGAATAACATTGGTTGGATAAACCATTTCTCGCCCGACCCAATTTGAGATATTCTTGCCAAATCCACTTTCTACTTTGGATTCGTCGCGAATCTTGTCCGTCTCACTGAGATTCCTCAGTCTGGCCTTTGCCCAATCTCCTACTGGTACCATGACCTCTTCTTGATGCATATTGAATTTCTTTGATTTGTTAAACTGCAGTAGCCGTTCCCACGAATCCCTAAATCGATTCGGCCACTTGCCGGGATAACAGTTTTTCTTGTGCCATATAAACTCTTCGGTCCAAAGCCAGCCTTGCTCGCGCAGCGCCTTGATCAAGTCGAGGACGTAAGTATGGCGCTCGCCATTGACCGCTTTCTCCTTGATGTTGAGAATGAAGGTTCCGCGAGGACTCAGAACGCGCAAAAGCTCGCGCGAGATCGGCAGAAACCACTCGACGTATTCATCCGGGTGAATGCCGCCGTATGTATTCTTGCGCTGATCGGCATAAGGCGGTGAAGTAAAGATCAACTGCACGGATTCGCTATGCAACTGTGCCAATTCGTTGGCGGCGTCACCCAAGATGACGTAGAAATCACTTGTCATGATGTGATCCGCTATGCGTTAACCACACAGATCTATTGTAGCCTATCACTTCTTGGCTTGCTTCTTTTGATTTTTCCCACGCCGCCCCAGCAGAACCAGCACCAACAACGCAATCAACCCCACAATCGCCAGCTTTTCGTAGGGCGACAACTCGGGCGGCGGCGGGCTATTCGAAATGACGCGGATCATGTGCGGCATATCCTTGCCGCTGTGGCGATAGAGCAGCCGTTGTTCATCGCGCAGCGCCTCAAACTCGCCATCGCTAACCTCGACGCGGTAGCCGTCCGGGTACTGCGAGTTGGGCACGAATAGCTCGGTCGGCTCTGCAATGCTATCGTCGTGGCGGAAGCTGAACGTGAAGAGCCCGCGCTTCCTATCAAAGCGCATGTTCAGCGGCTCGCCGGCGACCTTCTTGGCGTAGGGGCGGACGACCGCCGTCAATGCGCGGCCGCCGGAGTCGAGTTCGTCCGGGTCGCGCTGCTGGTCGCGGCTGAAGATTGACAGGTCTTCGCCATTCCAGCCATCGCCGCGCTCGTTGCTATTGTCGGGCGTATAATTCCAGAGCGTATAACTCAGCAGGCAGTCATCAAGGGCGCGCAGATTGTAATCCAGGGCCTGCGCCTGCTGCGAGAAATCTCCGCTGCGGTAGGCGGCGGCGCCATTCAAGTCGAAGGGGATGCCGAACTCGCCGACCACGATCGGCACATCGCCCAGCGCCTCATCGGCATAAGCGCGGAAGCGCCCGAACTGCTCGTTGAAGTAATTGCGAATCATGCCCTCGCCGATCAGTGGACGCAGGCTGAATAGGTCGAAATTAAGATGCGGCTGGAAGCGGCGCGTGAACAGCGTCATGCCATCGTAGAAATGGGGCGCGTAGACCAGGTTGGGCGCCTCGGCGAGTTGCGGCGGCGGCGCGAAGGGCTCGGCTTCAACGAAGATCTGGGCCGATGGCATGACCGACCGGATGCCGGCGAAGCGCTCGATGAAGGGCTTGAGGAAGTCGCGCGTGAAATCGGCGCGCGCGAAATGCCCCGGGCGCAGCAGGCGCGGCTCGCCGTCAGTGTCGACATCCCAAACGCCAGCCGCCCGCCAGATATCCGGGCAATCGTCCCGCCAGACGGTGAGGCCCTGCGGATCAAGCCGGACCGCGCCCACCTTCAACGGTGGTAGGCTGGGCAGCGGCGAGCCGAAATCGGAACAGTCCTGCGCGAAGCCATTGGCGAGGAAGATCGCCTGCGCCGGTGTCGGCATCACCCCGCGCTGAAATGGCAGGTGATCGAGACTGCGCAGATCGGGCACGCCGATCAAGCCGTAGTGCGGCTCATTCATCGTATCGAAGCCGATCACATTGGGCAGATGGCGGACGCGCTCCGCCACCTGGACGAAAGCCTCGATGTAGCGTTCCTGCAAGTAATCCTGAATGTTCAGCCCGTCGACCATCAGCTGCGGCGCGTACGTCCGCCCGCCGAAGAAGAGCGTGAACATGGTGAAGGCGGCGAAGCGATAATAGTTGTTCGCCCATAGCATGTGCGGGAAATCGTCGGTCCGCTGCTGATGGAGCAGGGCGGCGCCGGTCTGATGAAAGGCGTCGACATCGAGTCCAACTGCCTCGAAGGTCCAGGCGGGCGCGCCATCGCCGCCGGAGAAGCGACTCCAGACATCTTGATGCGGGTCAATGAAGAGATTGATCTCGTATTCCAGCGCCTTCTCCAAAACCGCTTCCAGGTAATCGAGATAGTCGTCATCGTAGGCGCCCGGTCCCTCATGCTCGATCGCTTCCCAAGGCACGAGGAAGCGCAGGAAATCCAGCCCCCAATGCTTGAGGCGGCTGAAATGCTCATCGGCTTCTTCCAGCGGGAAGGGCCGCCCGATGAATGAGACATGGCGCTTCTCGTCCAGGCTCGCGGGCAGGTGGGTGTAGCCCGGCGGCTCGGTCGGGACCTTGCTCCCCCCGCTCAAATTGACTCCGTGCAGGAGGCGCGTCCGCCCGGTCTCGTCGATGAACCAGCGTCCGCGGGTGGTGATGGGCATGTGAAGTTGTCCTGTCTCAGGATAAATCGGCGCTGATTATACCAAAGTTTCCAGCGCTTCTTTGTGGCCTCTGCGCCTCTGTGGCAACGGTTTCACACCGCCGGCCAGGGCCGATTCGGTCCCGCGCCCGGCAGCGGGAAGACTCCGTCCGCCAGCAGCCGCTCGACGCGATACTCGAACATGCGCATCTCAATCGGCGAGAGCAGCGCGGACATGGCGCGCGTGTAGGCGTCATCCCCCTCGCCGAGCCGTCCGCAGAGCACGCGCAGGTCGGCGAGGATCGCCTCTGGGATGGGCATCCCGGCGAAGTCCCAGATCACAGTGCGCAGCTTTTCGCTGGCGTTGAAGGTCAAGCCGTGGTCGATGCCCCAGAGCTGCCCGTCGGCGTCCACCAGGCAGTGGCCGCCTTTGCGATCGGCATTGTTGGCGATGGCGTCAAAGATGGCCATGCGCTCCAACTGCGGCCGCAGGCTCGGCTTCTCGAAGGTGTAATAGTGCTCTTCGGGGTCGTGGTCTATGAAGAGCTGCACCGAGCCGAGGCCGCGCGTGCCATCGCGCAGGAGGGTCGGCGGCGTCAAGCGCCAGCCGAGCGCGCTGGTGGTCAGGTAAGCGGCCGTCTCGCGGTTGCAGAGCGTGCCATCGGGAAAATCCCACAGCGGGCGTTCGCCCCGGCGCGGTTTGTAGATGGCCAGCAGTCGCGTGTCAGCGCGCGTGATGTTCACCAGAAATGTGTAGTTCGAGCCCCAGCGCATCAAGCCGACTTCATCATCCATCTCGCCCCGCTCGAGGACGGCGACCGCTTCCGCCAGCGGAATGCAAACCGGTTCATCAAGGGCGCGTGCCGTGTGTACGCGGGTGACGCTCATGGTGGCTGACCAGGCAAAGGGCGATGAATTTCAATTGTAGCTTGTCGGGAAGCGCGCGCGCAAACGGGGCGCCGGGAATCTAAGTAGTTCCTACAAAATAATTAGAATTTGTACGGGCGACTCGGTGAGTCGCCCTCTCCGCAACCGGTATCTGTTCATGCGGGCGAGCCACCGGCTCGCCCCTACAGTTTCCATTGAAAGTTCGCATGACTAACTTGGAACTACTTAGAGTAGGACGCCGCGGTAAACTTGAGAAAGGGCGAGCGAACAGCCAAGCGGCGCCAATTCAATCTCATCATCCAAGTTGTCAAACTGCTGGCGATGCCAGCCGCTTTCCGCGCGCCTGTGCCATTCCGCGAAGACGCGCTCCTGATCGAGAATGAGATAGCCTTCAATGCTGGGCACGGCGCTGTAGAGTTCGAGTTTGGTGACACGGTCGCGCTCGGTCGAGGAAGGAGAGATCACCTCAAGGACGAAAATCGGATTGAGCAAAGTCGTTGTGCCGTTGCCGGTTTCCGCCTCGCCACAGACGGCGCTGAGATCGGGGTAAACGTAGCGTGTTGAACTGACGCGGACGCGCATGTTACTGGTAAAGATTCGACAATTGGAATCCGCCAACTGTGAAAGCAGAGCGCTTGTCATATTCACGACAATTACATCGTGATTCATTGTACCGCCAGTCATAGGATAAATCTCTCCGTCAAGGTATTCATGCCGGAACTCGCTTTCGGCTTCAAAGGCGAGATACTGTTCCACCGTCATGAGTCGAGTTTCAATCGCCATTTTCGTTTCTCCAGCGCTCGGGTTGCTTTGGGTCCTCAGTCTTGCGCCTACAGACTGACGCCGCGGTAAACTTGAGAAAGGGTGAGCGTACAGCCGAGCGGCTCGAGCGCAATCTCATCGTCCAAGTTGTCAAACTGCTGGCGATGCCAGCCGCTTTCCACGCGCCTGTGCCATTCCGCGAAGACGCGTTCCTGATCGAGAATGAGATAGCCTTCAATGCTGGGCACGGCGCTGTAGTAAGCCACTTTGTCGACATGATCCTTCGTTTGCGAAGATGGCGACGTCACTTCCACCACGACGGTCGGGTTGAGCAAGGTGACTTCGCTCTGGTCGCCGTAAACCGGATCGCCGCAGACGGCGCTCACATCGGGGTAGACATATCTCATATCATCAATTTGGATACGCATCTGGCTACCAAACACGTAGCAGTCCCGATCACCGATGGCAACTACGAATGCTGCAGTTACGGACGCGACTATCATGTTATGATTTCCACTGCCGCCGGGCATAGGTATAAGTTCTCCGTCAATGTATTCATGCTGCATTTCACTCGCCTCGTCAAAGGCGAGATACTGTTCCACCGTCATGAGTCGCGTTTCAATCGCCATGATTCCGCCTCGCTACAGGATGCTGTTCTGTCGCTGCCGCAAAACGCGGGCGATTAGGCCCAGTAAAAGATGATGCGCCCATTCTGCTTGGCGTCGGGCCGGCCCGATTTCACCGTGTCCATGGCATGCAAGCTGAGGGCGCGCATCTGCTCGCGCGTGCACCACATGCGCACGGTCTGCGGCTCGCCGTCGCCGCCTTCAAACAGGTTGTAAGCCGCCTGCTCGTCGTCTTCTTCGCCCTCGTCCAGCGCGTCAACGGCGCCAAGCTCATCCTTGTCGTCATCGGCTTGCGGCACGAATTCCTGCGCGACCAGGATGATCTTGTTGTCATTGGCTTCATAAGCCAAACCCATCTGCGCAATGCGAAACAGCGGCTCTATCGGTTCGCGCAGCGCCATATCGAGCTGGCTGAAGTCGGCCTCGGTCTTGGTATTGTCGTGCTCGTCGATATCGTCCAGCATTTCAGCGATGGCAGCGGAAAGCGCGTGCGCCTGCTCTTTTTCGATCGTGAAGGAGATGATGCGGTTGTCCTTCCCGGCTTGCAGGTGGAATGTGCGCTGGCCCTTGGGTCCAATGGTGCCGATGGTCACAAAGTCGACCGGATTCAGTTCAATAACATTTTCCATATTGTCCTCCATCTACAAGCATTACAGCGGCGACTTGTAGAGTGATTGAGGCGATTAGAATGGACCCGTCTAACCCGTTGCCTTCGGCGCGTCCTTCGCCTCTTGCGCTTTCTCAAGGTCCAGTAGATGAGCAATGTCGTTCATGCCGATGATGAAGGGCCGCCTGTGTCCTAGATGCATTGTGCTGATCGAGGCGGGCGATATGACAATCCGCTGAAAAGCGTCCAGGTGCATGCCCAGATAATGCGCCAGCGCCATCTTGATCAAGTCGGCATGACAGACCAGCGCAACCAGCCCTTCTGGATGACGCTGCGCCAGCGCTTCGATCGCGTTGACGACCCGCGCTTGCACATCGCGCATCGTCTCGCCATTGGGGAAGTACGCCCGCGAGGGGTATTCCTGCACCACGTCCCACATCTTGCGCCGCTGCAAGGCGCTTATTGCCTTGCCTTGCCAATCGCCATACTCGACTTCGATGATTTCAGGCTGCTCGATTACGCTCAATTGTGGATGATGCTTGACGATGGCGGCCGCCGTTTCCATGGTGCGCTCCATCGGGCTGGAGTAGATGTGGCGCAGCGGCGCCTGCGCCAGGCGGCGACCGAGGGCCTCCGCCTGCGCCAGACCCTCCTCGTTGAGGCGCACGCCCGCCATCCGGCCGGCTAATTTGCCCGTCTTAACGAAGTCATTAACAGCATGGCGGATGAGTAGAATCGTGGCCATCGGCGCCTGTCTAGCGGTTGAGTGATTGCGCCAGATGATACCATATTCTGGCGTGGCGCGGCTAGACGCACAGCGCAATTGTCAAAGTCGCTGTGTATGATAGAGCGTTAAATTAAGCGCGGAGGCGCCGATGCGATTCGCCATCAATTATTCGCCGCAGGCGGAAAAACTGTGGCGCGAAGGGCACATTCAGGTTGATCTCTTCAAGTGTCCGGATTGGCTCCATCTGGTGGAGAGAGTCGGCGCGATCCACAAACTCTATGTGCACACATCGCTGATAACTTGGGGCCGCGGGCGAGACAAGATCGATTTCGCTCGGCTGCGGCACTGGCTTGACACGACGGAAACGCAGGTCATCAATACGCACTTCGCGTTTGAGAAAGACGACTTCGCGCCTGGCGGTCATATTACGCCGGAAAAAATTGTGGAACGCGCCGCGCTCTTTTTGTCGCCCCTGTGCGAGCGCTTCGGCGCTGATAACATCGTCATCGAGAACTTGCCCTATCCGGATGGCGTCTGGACCGACGTTTTGCTACCAGAGATCGTGGACCCCGCCGTCATTTCGGAAGTTGTGCGGCGAACGGGCTGCGGCCTGCTCCTGGATATCGCCCATGCCATCCGCAGCTGCGAAGGGACGGGGCGCGAAGACGTCAAAGCCTATCTCAACGCGCTACCCGTGCATGCCCTGCGCGAGCTGCATGTCGTGGGCATTCTGCCGGAGCCGGACGAAGATGGCGTTCGCCACGACCACTTCGCGATGACGGAGGCCGACTGGGCGATGACCGAGTGGGCGCTTGACCAGATCCGCGCCGGCAATTGGCGCAAGCCTGAAACCATGGCTTTCGAATATGGCGGCGTGGGCGAGCGCTTCGCCTGGCGCAGCGAAGCAGCCGTTATCACCGCGCAGGCGCCGCGTCTTTACGAGTTGGCGAAATCGGTTTGACCTGCCTTCGATCTGGTTCGGCAGGGGCGACGCGCCGGCTCGCCCTTAAACATCGACGATGCGGTCGTCATTTTGGACGATAACTCGCTATGGCAATATACAGACTTCGGTGGTACACTGTGTCTGCAACGTGGTACAAGGAACACATGAGCGTCTTTTCCACATTGGTGCGGTGGGTACGCACCCATCAGTCCCCGAGAGCGCAAAACCTGCGGCGAGGCGTCCACACCGGTAGTGTGGCATGTCCCTCTTCCGCTGACCTCTTGTAAAGGCTATGGCAAAACCCGTTTTATCGTTTCTCTAGCAGGAGTAGGTACAGGATGTCCGAAGAACGTTCGCAAGGTACGGTCAAGTGGTTCAACGCCGAAAAGGGTTATGGCTTCATTTCCCAGGAAGATGGCGATGACTTGTTTGTACATTACAGTGAGATCCAGGGGACTGGTTATCGCAGTCTCGACGAAGGGGCGCGGGTTGAGTTTCTCACCACCGAGGGCCGCAAGGGCAAGCCAGCCAGCGCCGTGGCTGTGATCGACTAGATATAGCCAAGCGACGCAATTTCAAGGACCCGTCTCAATCGAGGCGGGTTCATTGCGTTCTTGGCTAATCTCCGCTCTGAAGGGCGGTCGGCCTTGTCGCCCGCCGAAGCGCAAATTGTCGGGGCGACTGTGTGAGGCGCCCACTCACAAATCCCAGCCTGGCAAAAGTCTACCCCCGCCGCGACTCCACGAACTCGATCGCCTGCAGCAGCGTCTCCAGCCCGACCGTCCGATCACCCGTCAGATGCAGGCGGATCGCGCGCGGTTCGCTGACGGTTACAATGGTTTGCGATATTGGCTGTCACTCTCCGCTCGCTGTCTCCCAGATCAAGGCGAGTTCATCACTTGAGATTTCTCCGTTGCCATGCGCCAAGATCGTCATATCCGCGATGCGGTCGAGCTTGCTTTCAATTTCGACAATCCTCTGCGTATTGGCGTCTATCTTCGCCTCCAGGCGCGCAAACTTTTCATCAATCTGGGCGAACCGCTGGTCAATCTGCGCGAACCGCTGGTCAATCTGCGCGAACCGGTGGTCAATCTGGGCAAACCGCTGGTCAATCTGGGCAAACCGCTGGTCAATCTGCACGAACCGCTGGTCAATCTGCACGAACCGCGAATCGACTGAATCGAATCTGCCGTCCATTGAGTCAAGTCTGCTGTTGATGGGTGAAACGATCAGAGCCGCCATTGCGATCATCGCGGCAATGATCGGAATCGTGATCGTTGCAAAAGCAACCCGAGTGGACATGGCGCTGTCAGAATTGTCGTTCGTTGCCGCTGACATGGAAGCAACCTCATGCTCCGCCCGCCGTTTGACGCTGCCCCGCGCCCGGGCGCCGGAATCCGATTCAGTTCCGGGGATTTCTTCGCCTAAACCTTGCGCGTCCGCTTGAGACATTACTCGTTGGATTTGACCAATACTGTCTTGTTGTCGCATTTCTGTCACTGAAACGCGTCAACTCCTATTGTACAATCTTCTGTCGGCAACATCCACATTTCGCGCAAAGCCTCGTGACTTTCAGTCCCCTTACAGCCGCCGCGACTCCACGAACTCGATCGCCTGCAGCAGCGTCTCCAGCCCGACCGTCCGATCACCCGTCAGATGCAGGCGGATCGCGCGCCGTTCGTGATCATGCAGCGCAAGCAAGTCTCCTGCTGCTTGCGCGGCGAAAAGCGTACCGAAGCTGAAGTCCATACCCGGGATCGCCAAGTCGGGCGCGGCATCAGCGGTCAATTGCCAGAAGATGCCGTTGTCGCCGCCGCCCTTGTGATATTGCCCGGTGCTGTGCAGATAACGCGGACCGTAGCCGATGGTGACGGCGCGCTTGGTCACATGGCGCAGACGCCGTTGTATATGCTGGATCAAGCGCTCTTCGTCCCGAGTCGGTGTGAAGTAGATCAGGAAAGCGAAATAGTCGCCGGCGCGCGAACCCGCCATTTGCGCCGCGATCAAGCCCGCGGCGTCGCTCCCGTCAAAGCCATGCTGAAGGCAGAGCTCGCGCAGCGGCGCCAGCGTGACCTCGTCAGCGTAGACTTCCAGACCGTCTCGCGTCATCAGCGATGCGGACCGCGGCAGGCTGCCCTTATCGCGGTAGACTTCCAGCAGCGCCTTGGTTGCCTCTTTCGCTTCGGTGACGTTCGGCTCGTCAAAGGGATTCAGCTCCAGCAGCGCGCCGGCGATGGCGGTCGCGTATTCCCAGCGGAAGAACTCGCCAGCGATGGCGAGCTTGTCCGCCAGGCGGATGGTCACGCGCGGATGCCCGGCTTCGCGCAGCGCGCGCACGGACGCGTCCATCGCGGCGACATCGGCGTCATTGTCGACGCGCAGATAAATGAAGAGGCGGTCGCTCACGTAATCGTGCGGCAAGCCAACCGAGGCGCCCACGACCGGCAGCGCGCCTTTTCCCTCTTTGCCCAGGCTTTCAGCCAGCAGCTGCTCAGCCCAATTGCCGAAGCTGCGCAGCGACTCCGATGTGTAGATGGTGACCTTGTCGCGCCCTTCTTGCGCCAGCGACCCGATCACCGCGCCCAGCAGCAAACCGGGATGATAAGCCGAGGGGATGCTCTCGCGATTGGTCGCCAGCATGGTATCGGCGCTCTGCCATAAGCCGTCGAGATCGAGTCCGATAAGCGCGGCCGGGACCATGCCGAAATAACTGAGCGCGCTGTATCGCCCGCCGATATCGGAGGGATTGATGAAGACATCGCGGACGCCGGCGTCGCGCGCCACCCGCTCCAATCGCGAGCCGGCATCGGTGATGATGATGAATTGATCGGCGGCGGCGCCTGTCTTCTCCCAGAAATGGAGGTCAAGCGCCATGGTTTCGATGGTGCCGCCCGACTTGCTGGCGACGATGAAGAGCGTATTGTCGAGCTCGATCTCGTCCTCGACTTGGCGGATCCGCGCTGGATCAGTGCTGTCGAGCACGATCAATTCGGGAAAGCCCGGCTGTGGACCGAAGGTATCGGCGAGCACTTCGGGCGCCAATGAGCTGCCGCCCATGCCCAGCAAGACGACATGCTTGAAGCGCTCCCCGCGCATGCTCTCTTGCAGCGCGTCCAAGCGATCGCGGTCGATGGTCGTTTCGAAATCGAGCCAACCCAGGCGATCGACGATCTTCTTGATGGTGGCCGCCTGCGACTTCCACAAGCTGCCGTCTTTATTCCAGAGTCGCGGATTGGCGAAGTCGGCGTCCAAGCTTTCGACCGCCTTGTCCACAGCGCCGTGATAAATGCCCAAAGCCAGCTTCGTGCGCTCGATGATGCCGCTGCGCAAGAGCGTCCGCTTGGCCGCAACTTGCGAGATCAAGGTCTCGAAGCTGTCGATGAAGGCATCGACGCCATCATCCTGCAAGCGGGCGGTCGCCCCGCCCATGTCAATGCCGACTTCAGCCAGTCGATCGAGCACTTCATCCGGCGGCAAGAATTCGCCTGCCTCCTGCGTGACCGTCTCGGCAGCGACGCCGTGATCTTTGAATGCGGCCAACGTCGCCGGCGGCAGCGTGTTGACCGTATGCGGTCCGATGAGGTTGTCGACGTAGAGCGTATCGGGGTATGACGGGTTCTTGGCGCTGGTGGAAGCCCAGAGCGGGCGCTGCGCCTGCGCCCCCGCCTCGCGCAAAGCCTCAAAGCGCTCGCCCTGAAAGATGCGCTGGAATGACCGGTAAGCCATCTTGGCGTTGGCGATTGCCGTCTGGCCCAGCAATACGCGGTTGGCGGCGATGCGCGCGGTGTCCTGCCGCACTTGCGCCGCGCGGATATTGTTCTCCAGCATCTGGTCGACCAGGCTGTCAATCCGGCTGAGGAAGAAGCTAGCTACCGAGGCCACGCGCGTCACATCGTCGCCGGCTGCCAACCGCCGCTCGAGCCCGCGAATGAAGGCCTCGGCCACCCGTTCGTAATTGTTGATGGCGAAGATCAGCGTCACATTGACATTGATGCCGGCGGCAATCGCGTCTTCAATGGCGGGGAGGCCCTCCGGCGTCGCCGGGATCTTGATCATCAGGTTGGGCCGCCCGACCGTCTCGAACAGGCGCTTGGCTTCGTCGACCGTGCCCTGCGTATCGCGCGCCAGCAAGGGAGAAACCTCAAGGCTGACGTAGCCGTCGCCGCCGGCGCTGCGCTCGTAAACTGGACGGAATAGGTCGGTCGCGTTTTGGATGTCCTCAATCGCCAGCGCTTCGTAGATATCCTGCGCTTCCAGATCGAGCATGGTCATGATGGCGTCGTCGTAGGTGTCGGAATCGCCGATGGCTTTCTGAAAAATGGAGGGGTTGGAGGTGACGCCCAGGACGCCTTCTTCGTCGATGCGGCGCTGTAAATCTCCATTTTCCAAGTCATCGCGATGGATGTAATCGAGCCAGGCGCTCTGCCCGAATTTCTGTATCTCCAGCAAGGGATTGCTCATCAGGGTCTCCCGATATTGCTCACTTCGTCCACAATTACATTTTACCAAAGGATCTCATCACCACAGAGGCGCAGCCGGCGCGGAGAGAACGAGTTCTAGCGCACAGCTTTCCTTTAGCGCCATGTCGGCAAAGTCGAAAGATACTGGTTTTCAACTTCTCCGAAATCGACAATCGACCTAATCCAGATGTATCCGGTCTCGTTGTTCCTTGCTATGGTAAATTACAAAGGTTAAAGCTCAGGTTAGCCATTGCTCTCGCAGAGAAGTCGTGGACCTATACCGGTTGCACGACTTTGAAATCGTGAATCGTTCCAGCCACGATATGGCGGAGCACAGCAGATATCCTCAAAACTTTCCTATTCCTAGGCATAAGATGCTGTCTCCGGGCGTAGTACGCGAGGCAATCAAACATATTGAAGAATATCGAAAAAGCTGTTACTATTAGAATTGACCGACGCGAGGCCGAACATGACTGACAAGTTACTATACCGGGCGCAGCGACTGGCAGAGCGACCGTATCATATCGAGATTAAATGCGAACCGGGCGAACTCCCGCCGGAAGTTCCAAAATATACCGCCTACGTCAAGGAGATCCCTTACTGTGTGGCACAGGGGTTTACTGAAGAGGAAGCGCGCCAAGAAATGGATTCAGTCCTGGTGGACTATATCTTATCGCTACTGGACCGTAACTTGCCAGTACCTAAGCCTGAAATCGAGTACAACGGCAATGAATCAGATTATGGGGTATATTGGCTAGGCGAGGATTGCTTTGTCCATGCGCACAAATCCTTTTTTGAACAGCGCGGTTCACCGAGCAACTCCCTTCGAGCCTTCGTATACGCGCACTCAGCATAGTCTTCGTAAAGCCTACTGTTCCTCCCCGGTTCTGACTACTTGGCCGCTTTGAACGGCGCGTAGCGCGTTTTGATGTAGTGAACTAGTGATTTGACGAGCCGCGATGGTATTCGGCCAGATCTGATTGCGGTTATTGCTCGTGCGCTCACAATCCATTAGAGGGTCGGTACAAACACCGTGTTTCTGCGGACAGCCGTATAATTCGATTTGCTACGCCGCCCGCCTCTTCATGCGCCAGATCAATCCCGGCGCCAGCAATGCCGCGACCGACAGGTAGACCAGAGTCAAAAGTCCGCTGCTGGTTCACGCATCACGGGCGGCGTCGGCTCAGCCCTTGAGCGAGCCGCTCAGCAAGCCGCTGATGATGAAGCGCTGGAAGACGAGGGCGAAGCAGATCGTTGGATGCGTCGCCAGTGGCGCCTACCCCGCCTGGCGCTCCATCCGCCGAATCGAGACCAGCACCAGCAGCGCCGTGACCGACAGATAAACCAGCGTCAGCAGCACCCAGGGCGATAGAATCGGAATGGACGACCCGTTGCTCGAAAGTGTGACGCGCATCGTGACGAGCTGCTGATGATCGATCAGCATTTGCTGCGAGCGCAGCGTCGCCATGATCGGGTTGAGGCTGGTGGCGATCATATCCAAGTAGATGAAAGCCGCTTCGACCGCAGGATTGTCGCTGACCTTGGCGGCGATGTTGTTGACGACATTGCCGTAGGCGTTCTGGAACAGGATCAGCGCCGCCACTGGCAGCCCAACGGTGATGCCGATAGCGACGGTGTAGGAGCGGATGGTGGCCGCTAGGGTGCGTTCGGTGATGGATGAAAAAAACATGCCAAAGGCGCCCAGCGCTATCGCCGAAACCAGCAGCACCAATAGAGCCAGCATCAACTCCGCTTCACTGACGCCGCCGAAAAGGAAGGCGATGCTCTGCATGGGAATGGCGGAAAGCAGCAGCAGCATGATGTAGCCCAGCGCCGACTGCATCTTGCCGACTACGAAAGTCGCCTTGGTGATCAGCGTCGTCTGCAGCAGATCGTAGGTCTTGCGTTCGCGCTCGGTCGTGATGGCGCCGGCGGTCAAAGCCGGCACGATAAATATGATTAGCATCAGTTCGATGAAGAGCACGCCGATGAAGAGCTCTCGACCCAGATCGCCGGTCACGACTACGCCGCCGGTCGGCACGCGCAACAGATAGAGCAAGATCGTAAAGAAGCTCATCAGCGTGAGGAATACGGTGATGATAGCGAAGCCGCGCACGCCGCGCATCCGCCCGCGCAACTCCTTCACCATCACCGGATTGAGCCGGAAGGCGCGCAAATCGCCGATTGTCATCAAGCCTACGGTCAGTAAGGGCGCGATCGCCAAAATCCCGGCAGTGAAACCGAAGACGAGCAGCGCCGCCAGATTGGCCGCGGTCAGCAGCCAGGCGGTGAAGACGGTCCACAGTTCCTGCGCCATGATGACCGCCGCAAGCACAAGCAGAATCGCCGCGTTCGCCAGGATGCCGGCGATGATCAACAAGGCGGCTGTATCGGCGTCGATGATGAAGCGGCTTAGCGCCGCCTCATGCAAGGCGAGGAATAGCGCCTTGTCTTGGTTGGCGGCGTGGATGGCGATGCCGATTGCGATGAGCGCCGCGACCAGGTTGAGGAGCGCGCCCCAGAGCATGATCAGGGAGCTGCGCCGCAGCAGCCGCTCGCGTGGCGGCATGAGCTCGGGCGGGATGCGGTCCCAGGCGACGCCCTCGGGCACGTTATCGCCAAAGAGATTGCCGATGAGCCGGTGGAGTTTTTTCAGAGTTTCGAGCATGGGTCAATCAGGCAGCTGTTTGACTTGGTCAGTTCTGTGCGCGCCACACTTCAAACATATTCTGCGAACGATAGATGCAAACGTTGAATTCCATGAAGAAATTCATTTGGCCAAAGAGAATTGGAACATCATCCGTCTTGGCTCAAGCAAACATAAGCGGAATATCATTGGCTCCGTCAATCTCCGGAAAATTCCCTAATACCGAAATGCCACGCGACTCAACATTGGAAAGCCCGCCGGCGAGCCGACCAAGGGACCTCTGTCGATTCCAGTCGAATCCCAATGAACGCCCGATCGAAACGGGCAGCAGATTTGTCGCCGACCCAGAGTCAACTATTCCGCTAAGTTGGACAACGTCATCTTCACCAGAAGCAATAAGCGACAAGCGTGGCATCAAGCTGCCAGGCAGCGCCGCTAGACCTGAATACGCGATTCGCGACATTATTCGCCTTCTGGCGAAATCTTCACTTTTTGTTCCTCAAGCATTTCTAGCAGTATCTGCGCCGCTTCATAATTATAGCGAAGGCCAGTTACCTCCGGAGCGATTTCCTTCAACGCGGGATCCTTAAGCAGCAACCAGAATAGCTCCTGCTTATCGCCATCCTCCAGCGCCATGACATCTGTAATCAGTTTCTGTGGCAGCATCTTGCGCATCCTTTCGCCCGCAACCGACGGAACAAGTATACCCGACGAGTGACCAATCATCATGCCTACTTTGCTAATGGGCGCGCGCTAGAGCAGCATCTCCCGCCGCCGGGCCAGCTCTTCGATCACCAGCCGATCGGCTTTGCCGAAGCTGTAATCGGCCAACTGCGCCTCCGTGACCCAAGCCCAGTCTTTCACGCCGAGCGCTTGCGGCTCGCGATGCGGCGGCAGCGCGCCAAGATAACGACAGTCAAATGCGTGCAGCGTGATCTTGAAATGGGTAAAGGCGTGATCGACGACTGCGAAGAGCGCGCCCACCTTAACATCAATCGCCAGCTCCTCGCGCAGCTCGCGCTTGAGACAGTCGACCAGGCGCTCGCATTGCTCGACTTTGCCGCCGGGGAACTCCCACAAGCCGCCCAGCAGACCATCCAGCGGGCGCTGCGCGATCAACAGACTTCCGCGCGCGTCTCGGATCAAGCCGGCGGTCACATCATAGTGGGGCGTCGGCGCAGGCTTGGTTCGCAGAGGGCGCAGCGCTTGCCTGCCGGCGGCAAAGGCGCGGCAATGGGCGCTGATCGGGCAGGCAGGGCAGAGCGGATTCTGCGGCCTGCAAACCTGCTGCCCCAGCTCCATCAGCGCTTGATTGTAATCGCCGACGTCGGACGCTGGCAACCAAGCCTCCGCCTGCGCCCACAGCCGATTGCGCGTGCTGGATGCCGCGATGTCCTCTTCGAGGTCCAGCAGGCGCGCGAACACGCGGATCACATTGCCATCGAGCGCGGGCGCGGCGCGTCCAAAGGCGATGCTGGCGATGGCGCCGGCGGTGTAGCGTCCAACGCCGGGCAGCTTGAGCAGGTCTTCAGGGGCGGCAGGCAAGGCGCCGCCGTACTCGCTGACGATGATGCGGGCCGCCCGCTGCAGATTTTGCGCGCGGCTGTAATAACCCAAGCCCTCCCACAGCTTCAGCACATCATCCAGGGGCGCGGCCGCCAGTGCTTCAACGGTGGGGTAAGCCTGAACGAAACGCGTGAAATAGGGGATGACCGTCTCGACCCGCGTTTGCTGCAGCATGATTTCGGACAACCAGACTTGGTAGGGATCGGCATCGCGCCAGGGCAAATCGGCGCGCTGCTCTCGATACCAAGACAGCAGTTCATTTACGAAGGGAGCGGCCATCGCGCTAGAGAAGCGTGAGGGCGTGCTTATAGGTGTCTAGCGCGGCGTTCAAATGTCCCTGCCGCATCAGGGCGTCGCCCAGAACGCGATGCACGGACGGATTCTGGCGAAACTCTTCCCGTGCGATCAAGCCGCGCATATCGCTAACGACCCATTCGAGTCCGGCGTTTGTGCGCAGCAGCGTTTCGTAATCGGAAAGCGCCGCGCCCAACTCATCAGCCTCGACTTTGCCGCGCGCTGAATTGATAGCGGCGGCCAAGCCCGGCGGCGGTGGCTTCGACGGCGGGACCGCTGCCGCTGCCTTGGGCTTCGTCGGCGCTTGCCCGGCGCCTTCAGCTGCGGAAGCGATGGCGCGCAGACGGCTGCTGTACCAGGCTTCCAGGTCGGACTGCTGATCCTGCAGCAAGTATGCTTGTGTAAGGCGGTCGCCGGCGGTCGGCGCCGCTACTGGCTCATCAGCTGCTGCTTGTTTCGCCCTTTGCCGCGATCCATTCGTCTTGGTCCGCTGCACATCGTCGGGCACGGGCGCCATCGATTGCGTGCTGTACTCTTCGCTTTCGCGGTCGTCCAGCCCTAGCAGCGATTCAGGCAGCTCCGGCGACGCGTCTCGCCGCCGCGTGTATAGACTTTCGTCTTCCAGATCGTTCAATCGCTCGTCGTCTTCAAACGCGTCATCAAAGTCATGACCGCGTTCATCGTAATGGAACGTGCCGGCGTCAGCGTACTCCCCCTCCCTCTTGATGGGGAAGGGGGTTGGGGGGTGGGGGTCTGTCTGCGCTCGGCCGCGCAGCCTGTCGAGCCAATCCAAAGGGTCTTCTTGATCGCCTTGCGCCAGCAAATCGGCTAGATTCTCTGGCGGCGGATTCGGCGGTTGGTAGTCGGTGATATCGGGCAGGTCTTCTTCAATCTCAGCGGCGCTGATCTCCGCCAGCCAGGCCATCGCCTCGGCATCGAGGGGACCGCTGTCGCGCTCGTCAACCGGGGCGAGGCCGACCGGCGTATCCTCGTCCGCAGCGTGGAAGTCGTCGCCCTGCGTGAGGTCCTCGCCCGCGACGGCGTGCTCGACGGGGGTTGTCGAGCCAGCGTCATCCAGCCAATTGGACCAGGCATCGACCGCGCCCGCGGGCGCCGGCTCCCCACCGTTTTCGGCGCGTTCGCCAGGTTCGTCATCCGCGGCTGAACCGCCGTCGCCCCGCAGCTTGGTGAGTTCTTCCAGCCATTCAATCAATTCTTCCTGCGACATCGAATCGAAATCGGGAAGTTCGGGGTCTTCGTACATAGCTCCTGCCGCTCACGCCTTTATGCCAGCCTACGTGACCGATCACTGCAACTGCGCGGGAGACGCGCGATCGCGGAGGCCGGGCTGGAAACCTTATCCTATTCCGCAACTGTAAACCTAAAGCGGAGCCCAATTATAACGTCGTTTGTCCGCTTCTGCGACCAGGGTCATCGGCGTCGCGATCATCGTCGGTTGAGCCGTCATATTTGAGCCAGGTCGGGGGCGCTTGCGCCTCTTGATCGGCTTGGGCGATCAGGCCGTCGCCCAGGTTGATATCGTCGAAGTCAATGCCAGCGCGGTCCGCCTGTCTCTTATGGGGCGGCTTCTCAAAATCGAAATCGACATCATCGACGCCGAGCGGGTCAAACTCGAGCTCGTCCGCATCCTCGTCCAGCGTAATCGCGATGGTCTTCTCGGTCGGCGATTCCAAATCAAAATAATCGTCCCAATCGAGGCCCGCGAAGCTCAGGCGCTGCGTATCCTCGTCGAGATTGATGGCGTCCAGTTTATCCGTCGGCGTGTCAAAACTGAAGTAATCGTCAAAGGTGAGGTCGTCCAGATCGAGCGCCTCGATATCCTCATCCAGGCTGAGCGCTGCTGCGCTCGCGCTGACGGGCTCATTCGGGCTTTCGCCGGATCGCTCTTGCAAGGCGGTCAACCAGGCGGGCGCTTTGCTAAAGCGGAAATAGGGCGTCTCAATTTCGTCGTCCGGGTCAATGGCGCGCATCTCGCCCGTCTCTTCCTCGACGAGTTCGCGCAGCCAGGCGAACTCCTTGCCTGGCGATGACATCGGGCGGGCGTATTCATTCGCATCGTCGGTTGCGGCGTCGTTCTCGCGGTCCAACCCGGGGACGACCGCATTCAGCCAGTCCGGCGCGCTGTTGTCGCCGCTGGCCGCTTCCACGAAATCCGCCAATTGATCGGCATCTTCCAGTCCCCAAGCGCGGGCCCGCTGAGCCGCCGACGCGCCATCGCCATTGGGCGCCGTCGCCTCGCCCTCAGCCCGCGCCGCCAAGCTGCTTAGTTCATCGTCAAGCTCGTTGGGGTCGTCTTTGAGCCAATCGACATAGGGGTCATCATCATCGTCATCCCCCAGTTCGGCGCCCCAATCGTCGATCAGCTTGGCGTTCAGTTGGTTGGGATCTTCATCGTCGGCAGCGCTGAGGATTGAGGGGCCGGCTTCATCGCCGTCTTCCAGCCAGGAACGGGCCGGCGGCGCCTGCAGCAATTCGTCATCAATATCCAGCAAAGGCTCGTCCGCTCCATCGGCGGGCGCGTCCGGCTCGGCGCTCAGCCAATCTTCGATATCGCTCAAGTGTAGCGGCTCGGTATCGGACGCGCTGTTGAGCAGATTCTGCAATTGCTCATCTTCGCCGAAGAGATTGAGCGCGCCATCGTCTTCTTGGTCCATCGCTTCGCGCATGGCGGCTGACAGCCAAGGGGCTCCCGCCGCGTCTTCCTCCCAGCCCGCTTTCACCCACTCGCGCTCGAAATCGTCAAGATAGGCCTGCGCGCCTTCGTCCGCATCAAGATCAAGGCTGGCCTGTTGTATATCGGCCATCCAGTCGCCATCTTCTTCGCCGGAATCCAGCTTTTCCAGCAGGTCGGCCAGCTCGCTATTCAAATCAGCGTCCGAGTCGGCCTCCGCTGCGGCGACCTCATCGTCGTCGGTCGCGCTCAGTTGCGCTTCCAACTCGCCAAGCTCGGCGAAAGCGGCATCGATTCGCGGCGCAGCGATCGTGTGGGGTTCCGCCGTTGCCGATGGCTCAATGTAGCCTTGCGCCTCCAACGATGCCAGGGCCTCTTCCGCTTCGTCTTCAGCTGGCTGCGCGGCGCTAACTGCGGCCACTGGCTCGCCGATCACCAGTTCGCTGAAAAGTTGCTCGATCTGCTCGTCGGAGAGCAGGTCGTCCAGATCGGCCGTGACAGCGCGCGGCGTCGCTTCGGCATCTTCCGCGGCGATCCCGAAGAGCGCGCCCAATCCGCCGGCGCCATCTGCGCTCGTCTCGCCGTCTTCAGCCGGCCCGGCGTCCAAAGTATCAAGCCATTCCGGATTGACGAGATCGCGCTCGCGCTGGGCGTCGCCGCTGTATTCGAGCCGCTCCAGCATCACCAGCGACGCCGGCGCTTCGTCGGCGGAAGCCATCTGATGCGCGAGATAGGGGTCGAGGTCTTCGATGCGTTTCAGGTAAGTTTGCGCGTCCGACGGGCGCTGTTCGGCCAGCCAGAGCTCGGTCATGATGCGGTTGGCGTCGATGGCGTAGGGCAGCCGATCGAGCACATTGAGGGCGGTTTCAGCGGCGTCCATCCGCTGGCCATCGAGCCAGAGCGCCCGCGCTCGCAGCAGCTGCAGATCGACGCGATTGGGATTGCGCTCCAAGGCATTTGCCAGCGTATCAAGCGCCGCGGTCAACAGACTGCCGCGGATCTGCTGCTGCGCCAGCGCGCCGGCCGTCAACTGCAAGCGATCGATCTCTTCTTGTCGATGGGCGCGATAGAGCTCGCGTATCAGGCTGATCGTCTCGCGATCGCTTGGCTGCTGATCCAATGCCCGTTCCGCGTGCCAGATGGCGCGCTCGAAATCGGCCAAGCCCTGGTAAGCGCGCGCCAGTTGCGAATGGATGTGAAAGTCTTGCGGCTGCGCCCCCAGCGCCCGCCGCAGCAAGCCCGCCGCTTCGTCCCAACGTCCGCTAGCGATCAGGGCGTCGCCCAACTGGCGATAGGCGCGCAGATCCTTCGGGCGCGATTTGAGAATGTGGCGCCCATGCGCGATCGCCTCAGCATACCGTTCATCCTGTAACAGGCGCTCGATCTCGTCCTGGTAAGCGCTCAAACTGATCTCGGCCATAAGGGCGTTGCTCACTCCGCTCAATTTGCAACTCAGTTCGCAGTATAGCATGGTTGGCTGGAGGGCGTTGGCGCTGGGGCGCGGGTTATGTTTCGCTACCGCGCGACCGAAGGGCTCAGCGATAGGCGGAGATGCCATCTTCAAACTCGGCTTCGTCGCCATCGCGCAGGGCGTAGAGCGCCTGAATCAGCGCGTAATTGCTCTGGTAGAAGCGCGCCCGCGGCCAGCCCGCTCGCAGCGCCGGATAGTGACGGAAGACTCGCTCGACGAATGTCTCGCCATAACTCGCCAGCAATGCGCCCAGGTCATGCGCCGGATCGCCGACGCCGCAGAAGCCGAAGTCGATGATGCCGCTGATACGCCCGTCGCGGTAGAGGATATTGCCAGTTCCGAAGTCGCCGTGGATCAAACGTTCATCCACATGCCACAGGTCTGCATCGTTTAGCGCCGCCCGGAACTTGCTCGCCACGTCCGCGCGCGCGTCGGCTCTCATATAGGGAAAGAGCTTCTCGCGTATCTCTTCGCCGATCCGCGTCCATTCATCTTTCGCGCTTTCGCCGCTTGGCGCCAAGCCAATGTCAGCCGGCGCGATCACGTGCAAGCGCTGCAAGAAGCGCGCCAAATCTTGAGCGACAGTTTCCAGGATGCCTTCCTCGCCCTGTAATTCCGCGAACTTTTCCCTGAGCAGCGGCTCGCCAGGCAGAGGACGATAGCCCAAAAACAGCAAGCCGCCGGCCTCGACATCAGCCGCGTGCCAAAGCGGTTCCGGAATCGGCAGGGGCAACTTTCCCTGCAAGCGCGGCAGGATTTCAAGCTCGCGCGCGAGATCGGCGGCCGCGCCCGCGCTCTTGGGGAAGCGGAAAATCCACTCGTCGTCAACGATTAGCACAGTGCTGAATTGGCCCTCGTACAGAGCCGGGTTGACGCGCTCGTATACGAAATCGGGCCGATGCTGACGAATCAATTGGAGCAACGCGTCGTGATCAGGTCGCATTTTGTTCCTATCTCCGCGCGGCTATGACTGTGCCGTCCAATATGTTGAACCGAACTTTAACAGGCCTGTAATATATGCGCTTGCAGACTTGCACGTTCTGACATAGCCTTAGACGCATTGTCGGTAGAATCCGCGATGGTCAAGGAATCCAACATGGCGCAGTCTGACAAGCCCATCATCCTATTCACCAATGATGATGGCATTGAGTCGCCGGGCTTGTGGGCGGCGGTGCAAGCCTTCCAGGGCGCTGGCCAGCTTCTGGTGACGGCGCCGCGCGAGCAGCAATCGGGCATGGGGCGCAGCATGCCTCATTACAGCGAGGGGCGCATCTTCCCCTACGACGCGCCCATTGACTGCGAAGACTGCTGCGCCTACGCCGTGGATGGCACGCCGGCGCAAGCGGTGCAGCACGCCGTCCTTGAGCTGGCGTCGCAGGCGCCCGCGCTCTTGGTCTCGGGCATCAACTACGGCGAGAACACCGGCAACGGCGTCACCATTTCGGGCACGGTTGGCGCGGCTTTGGAAGCCGCCAGCCTCGGCATTCCGGCCATCGCCGTCAGCCAGCAAACGCCGACCGACCTGCATCGCAGCTATTCCAACTCGGTTGACTTCAGCGCCGCCGCCGATTTCGCGCTGCAAATGGGCTCCTGGCTTATGGAGCACCGCGCCCTGCCCGATGATGTCGACGTCTTGAAAATTGATGTGCCCTGGGGCGCGACGAAGGAGACCGAATGGCGCTTGACCCGCCTCTCGCGCCGCCGCGTCTACTGGCCCACGCGCCCCGAGCGGCTGGCGCTGCATGATTCTGGCAAGCTCGGCTACCAGTACAATAGCGACCCAACAGCCGCCGAACCGGACAGCGATGTCTACGCCCTGCTGAATGAGGCCGTCATCTCGGTCACGCCCATTAGTCTCGACATGACCTCGCGCACGGATATGTTCAGGCTAGGCCAGATCATGCGCGGCAAGCAGGAATACGGGCGCTGATTCTTGCGAGATCTCCGTAGGGGCGAGCCTTGACCCGCCCGTCCATCCAACGCAGTAGCCGTAGGGGCGAGCCGGTGGCTCGCCCGGCTCGCCCCTACTGACCGCATGGGGGCGAGACGGCGGCTCGCCTTAGAATCCAAGGCGGCGTCTACCACATCCATGAGAATCCACAGAAAGATTCAAAGGGATGGTATTCGGCATAGCATCTGAGCCTGCGAATAAGCCTGTCGTTTGGCATTATCTCCAGCAGGGCTTGGATTTGCACCTCATAGCATTCGGGCTCTTTATCAAAGCTTAGACTCCACGTCCAGCCATCATACTTGCCGCTATCCCACTGATGAACATGGCACGCCTCGTGTATCAAAACGTTGTGCAGGGGCCAGTTTCCTCTCCGGATTGCCGCGCTGCTTACCTCAACTCGCCGATTCCGAACGTTTACCTGTGCGTAAGCCTCCCTTCCGTACTTGCTAATGAGCTCAGAAACTTCAACAATCTTGTGTATCTTTGGCGCAGTATAATTGAACCACTTGGGCGAATTAACGCGAAGGAACTCGAAGGCTTCGATTATCTGCCGCCTGAACCAATCGCTGCCCTCTATTGCAGGCAGATTGAGCGCCGCTGGATTAGTGATGGCGCTGCCGCCGCATTGATTGTTCTGAAACGCGTGGTAGCCCCTGCTCCAATCGTCGTCGTTATGGCACTGCCACCCGATAAAACAGCAATTGTCAACATTGGATGATGTTGCGCCTGATGTCTGCGCGGGGGCGGCGCATTGTCCGTTTTGAAAAGCCCAATAGCCGTTTTCCCATTCTTGATCGGTTTGGCATTGCCTGTCTACAAAGCAACAGTTGTCTATGTTGGCGGGCGGGTTCGATTGCGATGGGCTGACAGACGCAGGTGGCGTCGGGCTTACGCGAGAGGTCTTAGCCAGCCAGCCGCTGCCAATGTCCAGCCAGCACCAGACATCGCCGCGTCTTGATTGTGAAACGGCGAAGGAGTCACCGGCGCGAGCGGTAGCGACTACGCGACTGGAAGCGCTGTGAGACGCGCGGATATTCATGCTGCCGGTAAGGTAGGCCGCGTCGTGAGGATAACAGTTGCTCTGTCCCGCCGTAACGCAGTACAGGGATAGAATCACGGCGGCAATTACGCATGATTTGGCTTTCATCTTGATGCTCCTCGAGCTAGTTTTCGAGGCAAGGGGCATGTTAGCCCCTTAGACACTCAATCATAGTCTATGTCAGCGCCTGTTGGGATGGGGATGTCCTTTTGCCTTGTGGTAAAATCCCCCCAAGAAACTTGCCGACAGCAGGAGCGCCGCCCATGTACGACCCCAAGGATCATCTCAAGCGCCTCGTCGAGACCCACGCCCCCAGCGGCTACGAAGCGCCGGTCGCCGAACTGCTGCGCGGCGAATGGGCAGACCTGGTCGATGAATTTGCTTCCGACCGGCTCGGCAGCTTGATCGGCATCAAACGCGGCGCCTCCGGCAATGGGTCAGCGCGCAAGATTATGCTCGCGGCGCACATGGACGAAATCGGCTTGATGGTCCGCGAGATTGAAGACGGCTTCATCTACCTCCATCGCGTCAGCGGCATCGACGCGCGCGTGATGCTGGCGCAGCCGGTGCTCGTGCACGGCGAGCGGACCTTGCCCGGCGTGGTCGCCACCATGCCGCCCCACATGCTGACCGCCGCCGACCGCAAGCAATTTCAGCCGATTGACAGCCTCGTCGTCGATGTCGGCTTGCCGGCCGCCGAGGTCGAGCGCTTAGTCCGCATCGGCGATCTGGTGACGGTAGAAGGAGCGCTGCTCGATCTCAAGGGGCGTAAAGTGGCGGCAAAGGCGATGGACGACCGCGCTTGCATCGCTGTCATCACCACCTGCCTGGAGTTGTTGCGCGGCGTGAACCACAGCTGGGATGTCTATGCGACCGCGACCGTGCAGGAAGAGGTCGGTCTGCGCGGCGCGACCACAGCCGCCAACTATATCGAACCGGATTGCGCCATCGCCCTCGATGTCGGCTTCGCAGAGCAGCCGGGCGTCTCGCCTGGAGGCAAGCTGGGCGGCGGACCGCAACTGGGAATCGGCGCCAACTTTCATCCCAAGCTGGTGGAGCGCCTGCAGAAAGTCGCCGCCTATTACGAAATTCCCTGGCAAGCGGATATCATGCCGGCGCGCACGGGCACCGACGCCTGGGCGATTCAGGTCTCGCGCGAGGGCGTTCCGACCGCGCTGCTGAGCATCCCGCTGCGCAATATGCACTCGCCGGTGGAGACGCTGGATCTCAAAGACATCGAGCGCACGGGCCGCCTGCTGGCGCATTTCATCGGCCAACTTGATGAGAGCTTCATGGATCGTCTGTCGCTGATGCCGGAACAGGCGCCATGATGCGCCCATTCATGCGCGGCCGCAACCGCCGCGTGCAAAGCGGCAGCCCGGCGCTCCATGCTGAAATGGACTGCTTGTAGACCGCGGGCCGCCTGAGCGCTCGTGTACGAGCGAGCCGCGGATTCGCTCATCCTTTTGCGCCCACTGCGCAAAATCAATATAATAGAATCCAGACTGGCGGCGCGGCGGTCTCGCAGTTTATGCGCGCTTTGTCCGTCGTCCGCTCGTCTCGCATATCAACGAAGCAATTCCATACAAGGAGTGAACAAATGAAGACCTCGAAACTTGTCAGTCTGCTCGTTTTGCTTGTGTTCCTGTTCTCGCTCGGTTTTGGCAGTCAGGCGCAAGACGCGACAATCTCGTTCCTGACGCCGTCTTGGGGCGTCCCGCCCAGCGAGGAGGCTTTGAACGCCTTCATGGAGGAATCCGGCATCACAGTTGAGATTCAGTCAGTGCAAATGCAGGATCTCTTCAGTCGCGTCCAGGTCGCAGCCGCGGCGGGCGAGGCGGCCGCCGATGTCATATTCATCACCGAAGAGGGCATCTCCAATGTCGTCGCCACCGGCAATATGCTGCCGCTGAACGATCTGCTGGATAACGGCGACCTCGATCTGGATGATTTCGAATTCCTCGACTTCTTCTCTATTGACGGCGACCGTTACGCTGTGCCCAGTTATTTGCAGCTGGTGATGATGGATTACAACACGGCGAAACTGGCGGAAGCCGGCTTTGACGCGCCGCCGACGACTTGGGCTGACTTCGATATGATGGCGCGCGCCGCCCGCGACGCCGGCGTCGACGAGTACCCGATTGCCATGGGCGCCATCCACTGGTCCTGGTGGCTGATCGCGCTGTCCATGGGCGATCCCATGTTTGACGAAGATCTCAATCCCGTCTTCGCCGATGAAGGCTCGAAGGCGCGCGATGCGATGGCGCTGCTCTACACCTGGTTCGAAGACGAGTTGATCAGCCCCGAAATCCTGGCGGGCAGCATCACCCAGCACTCCATCTTCTGGAGCGGCGTCGGCGTCTTCCACCAGGGCTGGCAAGGCTCGGTGCGCGTGGGCAACAATCCGGATGTCTCGGCGCAATCGCCCAACGTCGCCTACATGGTCCTGCCCGAAGTAGGCAATACCTGGAACCTGCCGGCCGGCATCGGCATTCATGTCGATTCGGAAAATGTCGAAGCGGCTTGGGAATTCATCAAGTGGTATGTCGATGATCAGAATATGACCGACATCTACAATGCCTTTGGCTTGTATCCGTCGCGGCTGTCGATCAGCAGCGCGTTGAACGAAGCCGGCGCCATCGAGGGCTACGCCGAGATGGTGGAGCAGGGCATGCATGTCAACGACCTGCCGCGCGCCGTGCTCTGGTGGGGTCCCTGGTCGAGCTCGGTCAGCGAGCATATCAAGGAAGGCGCGGCGACTGGCATGTCCTCCGATGATGTCATTGACGCGCTCGCCGCCGAGTGGAACGAGCTGAAGGAAGAGTACGAGTAAGTTTCAACCCGCTGAAGACCGTGTAGGGGCGAGCCTTGGCTCGCCCACCCGTCTCCGTAACCGTCCCGCGTAGGGGCGACACTTGTGTCGCCCAATGCGCACGAAAAGCAAGAAAATGCGCAATTCTAAACCGCCTTTCAGCTATCGTCGTTCAATGCGTTTGCGCGGATACGATTATCGAAGGCCGGGTGTATATTGTTACACTTTGTACACACGAGAAACGGAAGCTGTTTGGCAGAATAATTGATGGCGAAATGTGTCTAAGCAAATTAGGTGAGCTGACGCGCGATGAATGGCAGCGTATCGCGGAATCGCGCGGCCGCGTTCAATTGGACAATTATGTGGTCATGCCAAATCACTTTCACGGTCTGCTGACTATTGAAGATAAGCATGACAATAGGATTGCGAACGCTGTTCCTGCGATAGAATCGAAGCGATCCGTCATGATGCAGGCAGGCTCACTTGGCGCCATAATTAGCCAATTCAAAGCGGCTGTAAGCCGGCGCGCTTGGTCGAGGCTGATAGGTCGCAGCCAACTTATCTGGCAGCGAAATTACTTTGACCACATCGTCCGCGACGAGGAATCGCTTAACGAGATCAGACGGTATATCATTGAAAACCCAGCACGATGGCATGACGACAGTTTATACGTGGACTAAATCTGTGTCCGACAGGATTAAGGCAAAGTGGGCGAGCCAAGGCTCGCCCCTACGGCATTCGTATATTCTGGAATCGCTCCAATGCGGGCACACAAGTGTCGCCGCTACAGCAGACGTCGCGGTGGATTTTGTGGCGACGCGGGTCAGGCGCGCGATTCACAAAATCGTCGCTACAGCGCCCATAGCTAACGACAGAGCATGAGACTTTCTACCCGCCGCCTCTTCTCATCTGATTCGCTCTATCTCGCCGTCGTGCTCCTGCCGATTATCCTGCTGATCGCCCTCTTCATCTATTACCCGGCTGTCGATACCTTCGGGCAGAGCCTGACCAATCGCAACCTGCGCATCCGCCGGCCGCCCAAACCGGTCGGGCTCGCCAACTACGTCAAGCTGGCGGAAGACGAAGAGTTCTGGGAAGTCACCGGGCGCAGCTTCAAGGTCGTGATTATCACGCTGCCGCTGGAGATGGTCGTCGCTTTCGGCATCGCCATGCTGCTGAACCAGCGCTTCCCGGGCCGCGGCGTCGTCCGCACTTTGACCTTTCTGCCCTGGATGCTGCCCGGCGTGGTCAACGGCTTCTTATGGGGCTGGCTGCTC
>JAPOYS010000067.1 GCA_026706455.1 Chloroflexota bacterium
AACGGCGCCTACGAGTTTACGCTCTTGGTCAACGGCTCAACCGTTGGCAGCCAGAAGATCGTGATCGGCGGCGCCGCTCAGAATAAGTCCCAATTCAGCGATATTGTTTTCGGCACGCTTGATCAGGCTGGCGCTCTCGTCGGCAACGGCTTCATTTTGCCGCTCGGCGACCTGGCCTCCGCGCGATTTCTATATGCGAACATGGCGGGCGGCATATCGTGGTCAGCCATCTGGTATTTCGCTGGCGTCGAAGTCGCGCGTTCTACCGACCGCTGGTCGGAGGACAACCACGGCGCAAAAGTAATCCGCCTCGCGCCCAACGGCGGTCTGCAAGCCGGGCAGTATCGCTTAGAGCTTTACATCGATGGCGTGCTCTCGGCGACATCGGACTTTGTCGTAGCGGGCCGCTCGGCCGGTCCCTTGCCGGAGATCTTCAGCAACATCCGCCACACTTCAGCCGACAGTCCCTTGGCCGCGCGCGCCGCGCCCGCCTTAGCAAGTTTTCCAAGTTCGATTCAGTCGCTGTACGCCCTCTTCGATTGGCAGGATATCGCGCCCGGCACTCCCTGGACGCTGCGCTGGTTGGTGGATGATCAAGTCTTCTTTCAAGCGACCAATCCCTGGATGACGATCGCCTCTGGCGCTGATTTCACCGTGTCGATCGCGCAGCCGCCCGATGGCAGCTACAAGCTGCAGCTCTTCGTGAAGAATCTGAAACTGGCGGAAGAAGAAGTGGTGATCGGGATTGGTCAGCTGCCCATCGACCGCCTCGCGCAGTTTGAAGGCGCGGTCCTATCCGGCGCCGTCATTGACGCGGCGACCAAGCGCGGCATACCCGGCGTGACGATCGTGCTCGTTAGCGAAGATTATGCAGCCAGCGAGTTCGAATGGCGGGAGGATCAGATCTTCGCGCTGGCGTCTTCCGACCGCAACGGCGACTTTCAATTCGCGCGCCCCTTGGCCTTCGACGCTCCGTATAGCATCGTGGTCGAAGCCGATGGCTACATCCCGCTGGCCGCCGATGAGTTCACTTTTTCTTCCGATCAGCCTTATGCGCAAATCGAGATTGTCTTGGCGCCAGGATGAAGCCCAGCAAGAATTCGCGCCTCGATCTGCTGCTTGTTTGCAGAAAACTCGCGCCCAGCCGCAGCAAAGCCGCAGCCATGATCATGGCTGGTGAAGTGACCGTGGATTCGCGGCTCGTCGACAAGCCGGGCGCCTCGGTACATAAGGACGCCGACATCAAGCTGAAGGAAAAGCCGCGCTATGCCAGCCGCGGCGGCCTCAAGCTGGAAGCGGCTCTGAAGGCTTTTGCGCTGGATCCGACTTCGAAAGTCTGCGCCGATATCGGGGCAAGCACCGGCGGCTTTACCGACTGCCTATTGCAGCATGGCGCGGCCAAAGTGTTTGCGATTGATGTCGGGCGCGGCTTAATGGATTATCGATTGCGTCAGGACGACCGCGTCGAGCTGCGGGAGAATACGAACGCGCGCTATCTGAAATCGCTCGGCGAACCAATCGACATCGCTGTAATTGATGTGTCTTTTATCTCGCTTCGTCTTATTCTGCCAGCAGTGGCGCGCATCCTTGGGAGGCCGGCAGACCTTATCGCCCTGGTAAAACCGCAGTTTGAAGCCGGACGCGATCATGTCGGCAAAGGCGGCATTGTCCGCGACTTGAGCGTGCATAAGCAGGTGTTAAAGGATGTTGCGGCTTTCGCCGAGTCGCTTCCATTTTCCGTCAAGGGTCTTATCCGGTCGCCAATCACCGGCGCCAAAGGCAACGTTGAATACTTGCTGTGGCTGCGGACCCAAGGCGCCCTGACAAGCGAATTCGGCCTTTGCAGGAAAATCGACGAGCTTACGAGTTCAGAACTCTAGCTTGCCCTACTACAAAAGCGCTTGATGATTCATAATGGACGCCGACGCAATCAATTCATGGTGGTTGATGAAGATCGAGCACATTCGCAATTTCTGCATCATCGCGCACGTTGATCATGGCAAGAGCACGCTGGCTGACCGCATGTTGGAATTGACCAATACGGTCAGCGCGCGCGACATGCAGGAGCAGCTTCTCGACAGTATGGCGCTGGAACGCGAGCGCGGCGTGACCATAAAGGCATCGGCTGTTCGCATGCATTACGACGCCCGCGACGGCAAGATCTATACGATTAACTTGATTGACACGCCCGGTCATGTCGATTTCACCTATGAAGTCAGCCGCGCCCTGCAAGCTTGCGAGGGCGCCGTGCTCGTAGTCGACGCCAGCCAAGGCATCGAAGCGCAGACCCTTTCCAACGTTTACCTCGCGCTTGAACAAGACCTTGAGATCATCCCGGTCATCAACAAGATTGACCTGCCGGCCGCGCAGCCCGGCGAAGTTGCTCAGGATGTTCAGGACCTGTTGGGCACGCCAGCGGATGAGATGGCGCGCATTTCTGCCAAGAAGGGCTACGGCGTCGCCGATGTTCTCGAAAAGGTCATCGCCGAGATTCCGCCGCCGGCGACGACCGACGGCGAGGCATTGCGCGCGCTCGTCTTTGACTCCCACTACGACGCTTACAAAGGCGTCATCGCCTATATCCGCGTCGTTGACGGCGCCATAAGCGGGCGGGCTTTGCTCAAGCTCCTGGCCACGGGCGCGCGCTTCGAGCCGGTCGAGATAGGCGTCTTCGACCCGCTGATGCGCGCCACCAGCGAATTGCGAGCGGGTGAAGTCGGGTATGTCGCAACCGGTCTAAAATCCGTGCAAGAGTGCCGCGTCGGCGACACGATAACGTCGGCGGCCTCGGGCAGCGCTCAATCCTTGCCGGGCTACCGGCAGGTCAAGCCGATGGTCTTCGCCGGCATTTACCCGGCAAACAATGAAGATTACGCCGATCTGCGCGACGCCCTGGAAAAGCTGCAACTGAACGACGCCTCGCTAGTCTTCCAGCCCGAGACGTCGCAGGCGCTGAATTTTGGCTTTCGCGCCGGCTTTCTCGGCCTCTTTCACATGGAGATAATCCAGGAGCGCCTGGAACGCGAATACGATCTGGATATCCTCGCGACCGCTCCCAGTGTGGAATACCGCGTCCTGCGGCACGACGGCAATACCGAGCTCGTTGATAGCCCCGCCCTGCTGCCGGACGAGAGCGTCATCGAAGAAATCCGCGAACCCTGGATGGAAATCCAGATCTATGTGCCGCAGCGTTACATCGGCGCCGTCATGGATCTTGTGATAAACAAGCGGGGCCTCTACCAAACCACCGAGTATCTCGACGCCAGCCGCGTCATCTTGCATTTTGAGATTCCACTCTCGGAGATCATTATCGACTTTTATGACAAACTCAAAAGCGTGACCCAAGGGTACGCCAGCCTCGACTATCAGTTCCACCAATATCGCGCCGGCGATTTGGTCAAAGTTGAAGTCCTTGTCAACGAAGATCCGGTCGACGCGCTGGCGATGATCTGCCATCGCGATGACGCCTATCACCGGGGACAGCGGCTAATCAGCCGGCTAAAAGCCTTGATACCGCGGCAGATGTTTACCGTTCCGGTGCAGGCGGCGATTGGGAAGCGGGTCATCTCGCGCGCCAATGTGAAAGCCCTGCGCAAGGATGTCCTGGCCAAATGCTACGGCGGCGATGTCACGCGCAAGAAAAAGCTGCTGGAAAAGCAGAAGAAGGGCAAGAAGCGCATGAAGATGATCGGCGCCGTTGAAGTGCCGCAAGAAGCCTTTATGGCTTTGCTCAGTCTGGATGAGTGACGGCGGGGCGCCGGCAGCCCTTGGTTCAGGGATGTTCTTCCTTGAGCATGCGCCACAGACTGGCCAGCCCCCAGCGCGAAATCCACTCGCGCGCGAGGTTCGAGCGATTGCCGAAGCCATAGCCGCGATAACGCGTCTGCGCTGCCGTTGAAATCGCAATCGCGCTGCCCTGTTCCTTGTCGGCCTTATCATCAAGATCAGGATAACTAAGCACGACGATGCTGGCGTCAACCGCTTCCCGCTGCCGGACGCGCGGCGCAATCGCGGAAGCAATCGCCGTGAGCGACGCGTCTGTAGAGTTCAGCGCAAACTCGTCAAAAACAAGTTCTGGTCGCTCGTAGAGCCGTGTCTTCAGCCTGTCTTCTCCCCCACTCCAAGCGCTGCTGATCACGCCGGGCAGACCTGCCTCCGTCACGTGTACTCTCAAGTTGTTCCTCTGCAGCAGGTCCCAGACCACATCTTCCAGCGTCGTCTCGTCAACGCCGAAAACTTCATCGCCGATGCGCTCCTGCAAGCGGGCCTGCATCTCATCCAGCAAGGCGAGCGCGCTGCGCCGGTCCTCGGCTTTGGCGGTGATGCGCACATCGACGCAGCCATGATGCGCCGCCAAGCCGACACTCGGATTCGTCTCGCTGAGAATGTCACTGCCGATTTTGTCATCCAGCGAGCTTTCGCCGATGCCGGCTGTTCGCAGCGTCCGCGCGACAATGACGCCCAGTTCGAATTTGCGCAAGAGATGAGGAATAACAGAGGCGCTTATCAGGTACTTCATTTCGCGCGGCACGCCCGGCAAGCAGATGACGATGCCGCGTTGGGATTCGGCAATAAAAGCTGGCGCTGTACCAACTGGATTCTCGATCAGCGTCGCGCCTTGTGGCAGATAGGCTTGCTGACGGTTGTTCGCGGTCATTGGCACGCCAAAGCCTTGAAAGCGTTCGGCAATGCCATCGTAGAGATGCTGATGAAATTCCAGGGGCTGACCGATGACATCGGCGACCGCCTGCCGCGTCATATCATCGACCGTAGGCCCGAGGCCGCCCGTCGTAATCACGATCTCCGCCCGAGCGAGAGCCAGCGAAAGCGCTTCCCCGATCCGACCGAGATTGTCGCCAACGGTGGTCATGAAATAGACATTGACGCCGATATCGCGCAGTTGACGCGCCAGATAGACGGAATTGGTATCGGTAATCTCGCCGAGCAGGAGTTCGGTTCCGATCGCTACGATCTCGGCATTGGGGTTGTCTGGCATGGCTACTCCCGACAGCGCGCGGACGCCGACTGATTCTACATCAATTCAGCGAGTATTTTGCAATATCGAAAAAAGGCGCTATAATTGCCACTATAAATCTATCTTGCTGTCAAGTAAGATATTTGTGCAGTTT
>JAPOYS010000095.1 GCA_026706455.1 Chloroflexota bacterium
CCAGGTGCCGATGCGCATGCCGGCGAAGTCCTCGACCGACTCGATGCCGGTATCGACGAAGGAGACTTCCAGTGTGCCGCTGCGCTGGAAGACCTGGGCGATATTGACCAGGTTGACGCCCTGTTCATTTGACTCAAGCACCTTCGGCACCCAGGCCAGACCGAATTCAGCGCCGCCCGAGGCGACGACCTGCTGCGGCACAATCTCGACGGCGCCTTCCAGGATGGTGACGTCCAGCCCCTCGTCCTCGTAGAAGCCCAGATCGACGGCGGCGAAATAGCCGGCGAATTGCGATTGCGCCACCCACTGCAGCTGCAGCTTGATCGGCGTCAGATGGCCATCGGCAGTGGCGACGGTCGCGCCCAAAAGCAGAACAAGAACAAGTAAGAATCCGAGTGTCTTGCGCATGATGTTTTCCCCCATCATTTGAAATCAATAGACCGAATCGCTTCAATGCGGATTATAGCCCATCCGCCGCGGCAACAAAATGTTTGAGAAAATTGCGCCATTCTGCTATAATCGCGCTGTTATTGAATATCTTCGCGGAGAGGGCCATGGAAGCGGTGAATGCCAATGATCAAGGCTTGGCGGCGGAAGGCGCCAGCGCGCCAAACGAGCGTATCGCGACGCTGGAAGAGCGCTCCTTGCATGCGGCGACCAAGGCGGAATTGCATCGCGCGATGCTGTGGCTCTACGTCGCATTATTGACGACAATAAGTGGTCTACTAGGCGGACTCATGCTGCATCTGCACAATAGGACCCAAGCCGATATTGCGGAATTGCGCGCGTTGATGCACGAGATCCTGCAACGACTGCCTGGCGGCTGATCCAATCCAATTCGCGCGCATCCTCAACCCGTCTTCCTAAACGAAACATGCCAGGGCATCAGCCGCCGCTCCATGAACAGCACCGCCAAATAGAAGGCGATTCCAATCAGCGACGCCAGCAGAATCGCAGTCCAGGCTTTGGCGAAATCGAAGGCTGAGGCCTCCTGCGTGATATAAACGCCGAGCGTCGCCCGCGGACCGCCGAAAAACTCGGCGACCACCGCGCCGATCAGGCTGAGCGCGCTGGCGACGCGCAAGGCGCTGAAAATGTAGGGCAGCGCGTTATTCAGGCGCAGCTTAAACATGATATGCGCCGGACTGGCGGCGTAAGAGCGCATTAGCTCCAACTGGTTGGCATCCACCGAGGTCAAGCCGCGCACCGTATTGATCATGGTGGGGAAGAAGACGATGATCGCTACAATCGCCATCTTCGAAGCCGGGTTGGTGATGCCGAACCAGTTATTCATTATGGGCGCGAAGGCGATGATGGGCACCGAATTGGCAGCGATGGCGAAAGGCATGGTCGCTTCGCTGATGATGGTCCAGCGCGATGTGATCAAAGCCACCAGGATGCCGCCGCCGCAGCCGATGACGAAGCCGCCAAGCGCCTCCCACAAGGTAGCGCCGCCCGCGTCAAATAGAATCGACCGTTCGTGGGGCCGCAGCCACAAGTCGACCTGCAACATGAATTCGGCGAAAATGGCTGAGGGCTTTGGCAAGAGGAATTGCTGTATGTCAAAAACGACGACTATAAATTCCCAGAGCGCGATGACGGCCACCGCGATGGCTAGCGTCGGGAAGTAATAGGCGAGGCGGCCCCCGATTGCCGTCTTCGCTGAGAGCTTGCCTTCGGACGGGGCGCCGGCGCTCGCCATCATTCCACCTCGTCGGCGCGCGCGGGATCGGCTGCCACCGCATCGCGCAGCAAGTCGCGCACCCTGGCGACCAGTTCATGATAAGCTGGAACGTTCCGCGTGTTGAAGTCACGCGGAAGGGGCAAGGCATTGTCTACGATCTCGGTGATGCGCCCCGGGCGCGGCGACATGACTACAATGCGATTAGAAAGAAAGACAGCTTCGGAGATGCTGTGCGTCACGAAAACAATCGTCTTGCCGGTTTGCTCCCAGATCTTGAGCAGCTCGAGATTCATCCGTTCGCGCGTGAATTCATCCAGCGCGCCGAAGGGCTCGTCCATCAGCAGGACAGCCGGATCGAAAACCAGCGCCCGCGCGATCGACACGCGCTGCTGCATTCCGCCGGATAACTGCCAGGGAAAATGCCCCGCGAAGTCGGCCAGCTCGACCATAGCCAGTTTTTCTTCCGCCAGCCGGCGCCGCTCAGCTTTGGCGTAGCCCATCACCTCCAGCGGCAGTTCCACATTTTTGATGACGCTGCGCCATTCGTAGAGTGTGGCCGCCTGGAATACCATGCCATATTGCCGCCGCAGACGCGCCTCAGGCGGACTCATGCCGTTCACAGAGAGCTCGCCCGACGACGGCGCCAAGAGGTCGCCGATCAAGCGCATCAAGGTGGATTTGCCGCAGCCGGATGGACCAATGAGCGAGATGAATTCGCCCGCCTCGATCTCCAGGTCGATATCTTGCAGCGCGATCACTTCTTCATCCGAGCCGGGATTGAAGATTTTGTTGAGGCTCTTCGCCGAGATGGCGATGTCTTTCTTCGCTTCAGACATCAGGTCAGCCTAGTCCACGCCTTCTGCGGTTCGGCGGGCGCGCCAAGAGACTCCCTTACAAATGTCGCATAATTTGATGTCCATGACAGTTGCTCTGTCGCTTTCACATTTGATCCGCTGCTCGGAGGTAACCGCGCAAAGCCAGTCGCTCGGCCAAGCTGACGGCGACAAAAAAGACGATGCCGACGGTCGCCGCCATCACGATTGAAGCCCACAGCTTCGGCGTCGAAACCAGGCTGTAGTCGGAACTGAAATCGAGGATCGCCCGCCCCAAGCCGTCGCCGATGCCGGAGGGCAACTCGCCGATGATGGCGCCCACCACGCTCGCCGTCGCCGATACTTTCAGCGCCGTGAAGATATAAGGCAAAGCAGCCGGCAGGCGCAGCTTCCACATGATGGTCCAGCGGCTGGCCGCGTAGGAGCGCATCAACTCGATCTGTTCAGCCGCCGGCGATTGCAAGCCGCGCAATGTATTGATGGTCACCGGGAAAAAGGTCAAGTAGGCGGCGATGACGGCGACGGAAAGCTGGCTCGCCCCCAGCCAGATCACCACCATCGGCGCGATCGCCAGGATGGGCACGGTCTGCGATGCCACAACATAGGGCAGGAGACCGCGCTCCAGCAAGCGGGAATGGGCGAAAAGCGCACCCAGAAAAAAGCCCAGCGCGGCGCCAAAAATAAACCCGAAGATCGCCTCGCTGAAGGTGTAGATGCCGGCGTCGGTCAGAATTCGCAAGAGCAGCAACTCGCCATTACGGCGCGCCGGCTGCAGGAAGGCTTCGGCGATCATTTGCAGATGCGGGAGATTCAGATCGTTCAGAATCTTCATATCCAGCAGGACGAGGCTGCGCGGCCGGCTGAGGAACTTCGCATCGGCGAAGTCGCCAGAGACCGCCGCAATCGAGCCGCCGAAGATATCGCGCACAGCGGCATTCTGCGGGAGGTCACCGAGGCGCAGAGCCACAGTCAATCGCCCAGGAAAAGCCGGCGCGATCGGCAGAATGGCGACGCCTTCGCTCCGATCCAAGGTCGCCAGATAGCGCAATTTCTGATAAGGCAGCGCCCCGGTGTCACCGCCCTTGGCCGGGTGCGGCGGCATCAAATCGTCAAGGTCCTTGCGATCGGCGATGACGTAATCCACCTCGCCGGCCAACAGCAAATCCAGCGCCGCTTCCATAGTCGGCTCAGCCCGATAGGTCCAACTCGGCTGCGGCAGCAGGATCTTGTAGGCGACCGAATTTGCGAAGATTTTGCTCGCCTCCCAACCCGCGAGCAGGAATGACAGCGCCAGAAAGAACCCAAGCACGCGGCTGATTCTGCCGGGCGCCAGCACGAGCGCGACCAGGTTTACCAGCAGGGCGGAAACAATCAGCGACAGCGCATTGCTGCCCTCGATCGTCGGCACGAAGAAGAGCAGCGCGTCCAAGAGCAGGATGGCGGCAAAATAAAGTTTCATCAGGCGCGTCGGGCGCGCCAGGACCGCCATCACAGCGTAAACGAGTAGCAGGATAATGCCGCCGTAATACAATACGCGCAGGTTGCGGATGCTGGTGAAGAGTATGGAAGCATCCAATTCGTCGGCGCCCAGCTCATTCGCCCAGTTGTCGGCGTATTGCGCCAGGGGCGACTGGATCTCCTCCGGTTCATTGCCGCTTTGGTCGGCCATCCAGATGGCCAGCTTGCCCAGCGTGGACTCGATCAGCGCCTCTTCTCGCAGATCGACTCCGCCCGAGGCCGCCAGCGATCCGAGGACGAGCGCCAGCGCCAGCAGGGTCAAGCCGAGCAGGAGGGGCCTCCGCAGGCGCCGAAAGCGAGACGCTGAACTTGATGGCTCTACGATGATATCGGACATGAAGAATCGAGACTAGCTTAACTGTATGAAATAATTTGTAAGCGGGCGACCTGGTAGGTCACCCCTACAGTGCTAGGCGCGCGGGTTATGAAACTACGGCCAGCGCGCCGGCGATGATGTCCATGGCAATATCCATATCCTCCGCTGACACATTCAAATGGGGGGCGATGCGCGCGACGTTGCCGTAGAGACCGCCCTTCCCCACCAGCAAGCCCTGCTCCTTACAGGTGTCGACGAAGGCGACCGTCCGCGCCGCGTCGGGCTCGATGGTTCCGGGCACTATAAATTCAAGCGCCTGCATCAAGCCCAGGCCGCGCGCCTCGCCGATGATGGGAAACTCGGCAGCGAATTCAGCCAGCTTGCCGGCCATGCGCTCGCCCTGCACGGCGCAGTTGGTCGGCGTGTCATGCGCCTCCATGTATTCGATTGTCGCCAGCGTCGCCGCCATCGTCACCGGGTTGCCGCCGAAAGTGGAAAAGGTCAGCCCTGACACCGCATCGGCGATCTCGGGCGTCGCGATGGTGCAGCCGATGGGGCTGCCGTTGCCCATGCCTTTGGCGAAG